>CAMDOJ010000010.1 GCA_945903555.1 Chthoniobacter flavus | reverse complement strand
ATGTGTTTGAATGCAACAACCGATAAAGGCGGCAAATTGATTTGGATCGAATGGGGCTGACTTTGCCAAGACCAGTTTTCGCAGGCATCAACTCCACCGAAGTTTCCTACATTGGACCCGCCATAGGTCGAGGAATCTGAATTGAGGATCTCCTCATAAAATCCCGTCGCATTCACGCCAACGCGGTATCCCTCACGGACGACGGGGGTCGCATTGACAACGAAAACAATCGTCGCCCCGGTGCGGGATTTGCGCATGAAGGACCAGACGGTATTATCGGCATCGTTGAAATCGATCCACTCAAACCCCTCATAGCTATCGTCACATTCGTAGAAAGAGGGTTCGTGCGTGTAGAGCCAGTTGAGATGCTGAACCAAGCGGCGAAGCCCGTCGTGTGCGGGAGATTGCGTAAGGTGCCAATCCAAACTGAAACCATGCTTCCACTCGGCAAATTGCCCAAACTCGATGCCTTGAAAAATAAGCTTCTTGCCAGGATGCGCCCACATCCAAGAGAGGAACATCCGGCAGTTCGCAAATTTTTGCCAGTAGTCGCCCGGCATTTTATCGATGAGCGATCCCTTGCCGTGAACGACTTCATCATGGCTGAGAACAAGAATAAAATGCTCCTGAAAAGCATAGAGCATGGAGAAGGTGACATCACTTTGGTGGTATCGCCGATGGATCGGCTCCTTGCTAATGTAGCGCAGGCTGTCATTCATCCAGCCCATATTCCACTTGTAGCCGAATCCGAGCCCGTTGTTGTAGGTCGGATGCGACACTCCGGGATAAGATGTGGATTCCTCCGCCATCATAGCCACACCAGGGAAGCGCTCGTAGGAGACTTCGTTACAGCGCTTGAGGAAACTGATCGCTTCTAGGTTCTCTCGCCCACCGAAGCAATTTGGGATCCACTCGCCCTCCTTGCGGGAATAATCGAGATAGAGCATGGAAGCGACGGCATCCACGCGCAAGCCGTCGATGTGGAACTCATCCATCCAATAAAGCGCATTGCCGATGAGGAAATTTTTCACCTCATTACGACCGTAGTTGAAGATGAGTGTGCCCCAGTCCTGATGCTCACCGAGGCGGGGATCTTCGTGCTCAAAGAGGCAGGTTCCATCGAAACGCGCGAGGCCATGGGCATCCTTCGGAAAGTGACCGGGCACCCAGTCGAGAATCACGCCGATGCCCTCTTGGTGGCAGCGATCGACAAAGTTGCGAAACTCATCGGGATTTCCAAACCGGCTCGTGGGGGCGTAGTAGTTCACAACCTGATACCCCCATGATCCATCAAAGGGATGCTCCATTACTGGCATGAGCTCGATGTGCGTGAATCCCATTTCCTTGACGTAAGGTATCAGGCGATCGCCCAATTCGAGGTAGCTCAAGCTGCGGTCGCCATCTTCGGCGATGCGCTGCCAAGAACCAATGTGCACCTCATAGATGCTCATCGGGCTGTTGTACGGATCGATCTTCGGGCGATTCTCGATCCACGCTTGGTCACTCCACTGATAGCGGGCAAGATCAAAAACAATGCAACCGGTGCTTGTCCCGTGCTGGGCGAAAAAGGCGTAGGGATCGGTTTTAAGAAAAACATCCCCTACTTCACTGCGAATCTCGAATTTGTAATGAGCACCTTCGTGAACGCCGGGAAGAAAGATTTCCCAGACACCGGAGGGCGTGAGCTTGCGCATGGGATGGATACGCCCATCCCAATTATTGAAATCGCCAACCACACTCACGCGCTGAGCGGAGGGCGCCCAGACTGCAAAATGAACACCCGGAACGTCGTCGATGACCTTCACGTGTGCGCCAAGTTTTTTGTAGATGTCGTAGTGCGTCCCTTCGTTGAAGAGGTAAATATCCATCTCCCCGAGCACAGGAGAAAACGCATAAGGATCTCGCTCACGCCACGTGGTTCCGTCGTGAGCGGTCAGTTCAAGCTGATATCCCCCACCCGCCTTGAATTCCGGGAGAATGCTTTCGAAAAGACCATTGCCGTCAGCAAGAGAGAGCGGATGCTTTTTAGAAGGGTTTGCATCCAAAATAACAGAAACCTTCTGAACATCAGGTCTAAGAACTCGCGCCACCCATCTTTCATCGACCATTCGAATTCCCAGAATGCGAAACGGATCACAATGACGAGCTTCGATTAAAGGATAATAATCATCATCGGAGAGGAGGGAATGCTTCATTTGTCTCTATGTTTATTGACTCCCATACGAAATGAACAGATTTAATGAAGAGATTTAAGTCGACTTGCCCGATGGGGTATTGTCCTAAAGGCATAGCCAACGCGACTCCCGATAGTTTTGATTAGGCCTAAGGGCAAAAATAAGCGAATAACATAAGACCACCACTGTCCGCTATGGCCCGTCAAATCCAACCATCCGCTGAATCACAATGTCGATTTCCTTTAATGGAGGAGATTCACGCCCCACTCAGCGACCAAGCCGCCCTTGCCGAGTCTCAACACTGCCTCTACTGCTATGATGCACCATGCATTCACGCCTGCCCCACGGGCATCGACGTTCCCACTTTTATCAAAAGAATCGCGAATGGCGATGCTGCAGGCGCAGCGAAAACGATACTCACAGCCAACATCCTAGGCGCAAGTTGCTCGCGAGTCTGCCCCACCGAAGTCCTCTGCGAAGGGGCCTGCGTGCTGAGCCATGAATATGAGCCTATCCAAATTGGACTCCTTCAGCGTTACGCGACCGATTATGTGACGGCCCGAGGGATTTTTGTTTTGGACGCACCGGCCGAAGCCACTGGCTTCCACGTTGCGATCGTGGGAGCTGGACCGGCTGGTCTCGGCTGTGCTGCGGATCTCGCCAGCCTCGGGCACCATGTTGTTATTTTGGAAAAGGAGGTAGAAGCGGGGGGGCTGAATACCCGCGGGGTCGCTTATTATAAAATGAAGCCCCGCGTGAGCCTCGATGAAGTCCGCTTGGTGGAGTCGCTCGGGGTCGAAATCCGAACGGGTGTGAATGTCGGCACAGATCTCACTGCCGCCGATCTCCTATCCCAATACGATGCTATTTTCGTTGCCATCGGCCTTGGCCATGAATCTGAACTGGGCATCCCGGGGGAAGTTGGCGCCGGAGTGAGATCGGCTCTGGATTTCATTCGTGACATTCATGAGATGCCCCTCGAGAGCGTTTCCATTGGCAAGACCGTGCTCGTCATCGGTGGTGGAAATACAGCCATCGATGCTGTCAGTCAGGCCAAAAGACTTGGGGCAACATTCGCGACCCTCGCCTATCGCAGGAAAGAGGATCAAATGAGCGCTTATGCCTTTGAAGTCGCTCTGGCCCGCGCTACCGACTGCCGCATGATTTTTGAGGCCAAGCCAGTGGAGGTCGTGCGCCATGGCAATGGCGGCCTTGCTGGAGTGAAATTCATCCACGCTTCGAGCGGCAAAGAGTGGATCGAACCATGTGACCAATTGCTCCTCGCCATTGGGCAACCCAAGCAAGATCACTTCCTCAAGAGCCTGTTTCCTTCCCTACAACTCGATGCTCGCGGATGCGTGGTCACCGATCCCCTCACCGGCCGCACCAGCCTGCATAAAGTTTTTGCCGGAGGCGACTGCGCCAATGGAGGTATGGAAGTCGTCAACGCCGTCGGCGAAGGAAAAAAAGCCGCCATGGCGATCCACCACATGCTCACGGGAAAAACCGCTGCCCCAAAATCACAAAACTCCCGTTGCGGTATTGCCCACCCTGCCGCAGGGGCTGGTCTTTGGAATCCTATACGCTCCGCAACCCACTAATTTTCGACATGGCTGATCTCTCCGTCATCTTCGCAGGAATTCCCTCCCCTAACCCATTCTGGCTTGCCTCGGGACCGCCCACCAATACCGCTTATCAGGCCCACAGGGCATTTGAAGCCGGATGGGGCGGCATCGTTTGGAAAACCATCGGCGACCCGACACCAAACGTGTCCTCCCGGTATTCTGCCCTGCACTTAGGAGGCAAGCGCATGGTCGGCTTCAACAACATCGAGCTCATCAGCGACCGCTCACCCGAGACGAATTTTCGTGAACTGCGAGAGGTCAAGGATCGCTGGCCGGATCGCGCCCTCATTGCTTCCCTGATGACTGATACCCGAGAGCATTGGCATGACCTCATCCGCCGCGCCGAGGACTCCGGAGTCGATGGGATTGAATTGAACTTCGGTTGCCCACACGGAATGTGCGAGCGCGGGATGGGATCAGCCGTCGGACAAAATCCTGATGTTGCGGAAAAAATCACCACCTGGGTAATGGAAGTCGCCCGCAAACCGGTGATCGTGAAGCTCACTCCAAATATCACCGACATCACCCAAGCCGCCCGAGCAGCTAAGAGAGGTGGAGCCAACGCGATTTCGCTCATCAATACAATTCGGAGCATCACGCAGGTTAATCTCGATAACTTCGTGCCCGAACCTTACGTTGATGGCGCCTCCACGCACGGCGGGTATTGTGGCCCTGCAGTGAAACCCATTGCGTTGAATATGGTGCAAAATTGCGCCCAGGACTCCGAGTTTGGACTTCCCATATCGGGCATCGGAGGCATCTCAAATTGGCGCGATGCGGCCGAGTTCATGGCCCTTGGCTCAGGAACAATCCAAGTCTGCACTGCTGTCATGCACCATGGATTCCGGATCGTGGAGGGCATGATTGATGGTCTCAGCGCCTATCTTGACAGCAAGAGCATGGAATCCCCGCGAGCTCTTATCGGTCGTGCCGTCCATTCACTTCACAAATGGGAGGATCTGAATCTCAACTTCAAACGCGTAGCCCGCATCGACCACGACACCTGCATCGGGTGTAATCTCTGCCATATCGCCTGCGAGGATGGCGCCCATCAGTGCATTGATCTGCTCGACCCTGAATCCACCGGGATTGGCTACGGACCGGGGCGAATGCTGGGCAAATCGGTCCCCGTCGTGCGTGAGGCGGACTGCGTGGGATGCAATCTCTGCAGCCTCGTCTGTCCTGTGGATGGCTGTGTTTCCATGGTGGAAATCCCATCCCCTGCCGAGCCAATGAGCTGGAGCCAATACCAAGTTCAACTAGCTAAAGGGGACATCGCGCCCATTCTACCACATCCGTAAAATACAGTTGATGTGAATTAGAAAAATAAAGGAACGCTTAGCGGTGAACGCCAAGCGCTATCTTTATAGGTCAACAACTGGTCGTGCGACTAGGCGTTGCGCCCAACGCAATCGAGATCCTCGAAGGACGTCAGCAAGCGCTTCGTGAAGGCAGCCTCGGCCGCCCCCACCCACACGCGCGGATCGTAGTATTTTTTGTTCGGAGCGTCTGGTCCCGTAGGATTGCCGATCTGACCCTGCAGGTAATCGTGGTTTTTCGCATCGTAAGCGCGGATACCGTCCCAGTAAGCCCATTGGAGATCCGTATCCAAGTTCATCTTGATAGCGCCGTAGCTGATAGCCTCGCGGATCTCTTCACGTGAGGAACCAGATCCCCCATGAAAAACAAAATTCACCGGCTTCGATGCGGTTCCAAATTTTTTCTGAATGTATTCTTGGGAATCGCGCAAGATCGTGGGTTTTAGTTTCACATTCCCTGGTTTGTAAACTCCGTGAACATTACCGAAGGCGGCCGCCACAGTGAAGTTTGGGCTCACGTCGCTGAGTGCCTCATACATCGCGGCGACTTCTTCAGGTTGCGTGTAGAGGCGGGACTCATGCACATCGCTATTGTCGACACCGTCTTCCTCACCGCCAGTGACGCCGAGTTCGATTTCGAGAGTCATGCCCATTTTCGCCATGCGTTGAAGATACATGCAGCAGGTTTCGATGTTTTCCAGAAGCGGCTCCTCGGATAAATCGAGCATGTGGGAGCTATAAAGAGGTTGCCCTGTTTTTGCGAATTGTTCCTCGCTTGCCGCCAACAGCCCATCGATCCAAGGGAGCAACTTCTTCGAGCAATGATCCGTATTTAAAATCACAGGAACGCCATAGGCCTTCGCTGCCTGATCTGTGTAAATGGCTCCTGCGATGCCACCAAGTACTGGGCCAAGTTGGTTGTCACCCTTCACCCCTTTCCCAATAAAAAACTGCGCCCCCCCGTTGGAGAACTGGATCATCATCGGGGAATTTAACTCACGCCCAGCGGCCAGCGCGGCATTCACAGAACTCGTTCCGATGCAATTGACCGCAGGCAGCGCAAAATTCTCCGCCTTGGCTTGATCGAGCAACGACTTGACTTCATCCCCAAACAACACACCCGAGCGAAACTTTGTATTTTTCATGTAGGTTCCAAGCCGTACTCCAACCGCCCTGTTTATGGCAAACCCTTTCTGGGCAGATCGCAACAAACTGCATCGCCCCGCTTACACCGCAATACCGCCCCTCGATTTGCAATCTGGGCGAGTCGCCCCTGTAAACCATTCCAAAACAAATTCGGGTTTCTCGGGCAGATCATTACCCTTTTTCTTCCCCAAACGGCAAAGTCCGTTTAAAAGTGAGGACTTCATGGTTAAGGTAGAAAATCTGACGAAAAAATTTGGCGCCACCACGGCTGTAGACGGCATCAGTTTTGAAGTCCAAAAAGGAGAGATCGTGGGATTCCTCGGCCCAAACGGAGCAGGCAAGAGCACAACGATGAAAATGCTCGCCGGTTTTCTCCCCCCCACCTCAGGCCATGCAGAGGTTGCGGGATACGACGTTTTCACCGATTCCCTCCGCGCGCGGGAACACATCGGCTACATGCCGGAAAATGTCCCAATGTATACCGACATGAGAGTCAGTGAATTCCTCCGCTATCGTGGGGCATTGAAGGGAGTTCCGCGTCGCCGTTTGCGAGAACGCATCAGCGATGTGCTCGAGCTTTGCGGCCTTGAGGATGTCGAAAAAAAATTGATCTCCCGCCTCTCCAAAGGATACCGCCAGCGGGTCGGACTCGCCGACGCGATGGTCCACGAACCGGATCTTCTTATCCTCGACGAGCCCACCATCGGTCTCGATCCAAACCAGATCCGACTCGTGAGAGACTTGATCCGCAACCTTCGCCGACACCACACGATTCTTATATCAACTCACATCCTCCCCGAAGTTGAGATGCTTTGCTCCAGAGTGATCATCATCAACAAGGGCCGGATCGAAGCGCTCGATACCCCCCAAAATCTGCGTGCACGTCTCGGGCAGGAGGCGCAGGTTTTACTCGATGCCCGTGTGCCGGACGCCCGCGCTGCGGCATCGGATCTGCGTAAACTAGAAGGCGTCCAAACTGTAAGCATCCGGACAGACGGCCCTTGGTCGATCTTCAAGATCCAGTGCACACCGGGGCATGATCCAAGAGAGACCATTTTTCAATTTGCCGTTGAGAAAAGTTGGCCTGTTCGCGAGTTGAGTCGTCCACCGATCACTCTAGAACAAGTTTTTGCAGAAGTCACCAACGGGGAGGAAATCTAAATATGGTCCGATTTTTTATTCTTTTTCGCCGTGAAGTGGCTTCAACTTTCCACCAACCGATTGCCTACATCGTTCTGTTCTTTTTTTTGGTGATAACGGGCTTCAACTTTCACGCAGGAATCACGATGCTCAACAATGCACGGGGAACCACCACCGTGGTTGAAGCCTTCTTTAATACGATGTATTTCTGGTTTCCCTTCTTGTTGGTCTTTCCCTTTACGACCATGCGTGTCTTTGCCGAAGAATCTAAAATGGGCACGATCGAAACACTCATGACCGCGCCAGTGCGTGACTCTCAGGTGGTACTGGCCAAATACGCAGGCGCACTTTTCTTCTACCTCGTTCTGTGGGTCCCCAGCCTTCTCTATTTTGTCACATTCCAATTGGTCACTGGATTGAGCGCTGGAGGAACAAGCTACACCGGAGCCTACATAGGGGCTTACATAGGGGTTTTCCTTGGCGCCTACTCGATGCTGATCTTGATGGGCATGCTCTATACCGCGATCGGTTGCTTAGCTTCAGCACTCACGGACAATCAAATCGTTGCCGCAATGATCTCATTTGCCGCGATCCTAGCTTTATTTTTTCTCGGACTCCTCTCCTTCATCATGCCAGCCAGTAGCGATTTCCTCAGAGATATCACCTATTACTTTTCGCCCATCGAACACATGATGGATTTTTCACGTGGCATTGTGGATTCTCGACCAGTTGTTTTTTACATCAGCTCCACCCTATTGGTGCTCTTCGCCACACTTCACGTCTTTCAATACCGCCGTTGGAAATCATGACACCAGGACGCATTGGCATCAAAATCAGCATAGGCCTCCAACTCCTCGCAGTTGTCGTCATTTACGCGCTCGTCAACTACCTAGGATTTTCTCATTACGAGCGCCGCGACTACTCCCGATCCCAAAAGTTTACTCTCGCTGAACAAACAAAAGTCATCCTGAGTGAATTTAAGAAACCACTCACCATCACCGTTGTTTCCTCGCCGTCTTTTCTTTCTCCCGTTTCCCAAATCCTCGGCGACGTCCGGAGCCTGATGAAAGAAATCCTATTCCACAAACGCCAAGGCCTAGTTGTGGAATACGTGGATCCGACCCGCAACCCTACCAGGATTCAGGCCATCCAAACGAAATACAACCTCACAAACCTCGATAACATCGCCATCATTGACTACGATGGGCGGCAGCGCTTGGTGAATTTGGCTGAAATGGGAGAGTTTGATTTTTCTCCCCTTGCCCAAGGGGAATCTCCCATTCTTCTAGCATTCCGTGGTGAACAGATTCTCACCAGCGGCCTCTTGAGCCTCCTCAAACCTGGCAGCCAAAACATCTATTTCCTCCAAGGGCATGGGGAACCCACCCCTGATATCAGCGGCGACCTATCCACTTGGATCGATGCCATTCATCGCCAGAATGCGACCTGCATACCAATTTCACTCTCTTCCATGGACAAGATCCCCGATGATGCTGCCGCTATTGTCATCGCCTCTCCACAGTCGGACTTGGATGAACGTGAAGCCGCCATCCTTGCTTCTTGGCTACATTCAAAAGGCAAGATGCTGGTTTTATTGGATCCCGATGCTTCAACACCCCGCCTACACTCCCTATTGGCCGCAAACGGTATTTTGCCTCAAGACGATCGAGTCCTTCGCCTCATTAAACTCCCCTTTGCAATGGGCATCCTTCGCGACGTCACCGCAGAGGTTTTAAAAAATGCGGAAATCACCCGTCGGCTTCAGGGCGTCAATATCCTATTCCCTGGCGGAACCCAGTCCCTAGCATTCGACAAAGATCTCGCTCAAAAAGAAAAAATCCAGATTCGCCCGCTCACTCAAGCTGCTGAAGAATTCTGGGGTGAAACTTCCTATACCCCAAACCAAGCGGAAGGAGTGCGCTATGACGACGGCATCGACAATGGCCAACCGGTCATCATCGCCGCCCTAGCCGATCGGGACGGCGTTGAAGATGACCGCCTGAATGTCCATACTTCGCGACTCATTGTCGTCGGCTCGTCTCAGTTTGCCTACAACACTTCGATCTCTCAACCCGGTCTGGACCTCCTTATTGGGTGCATCCACTACCTGATCGACCAAGGGAATCTCAGTGGCATCACAGCAAAAAACACGACTCGCTTTTCTCTTCAAATCACCGATCTTCAACTTTCTCAACTCGCTCTTGTCGTCATGGTCACCATGCCCGCAGCTGCCGCGTTGCTGGGCTTGATAGTGTGGTGGAGGCGCAGGTCGTGAACAAGTTGGCCACGGCACTCCTTCTACTGGTTGCGACTGGCCTGATTATTTTTGTCGCGACCACTGCAAAATGGCGCCTTTCGGACGCGAGGTTGAAAGTTGCTGGCTCACCTCTATTCACGTTCGAACCTAGCCAGATCACCAGCATCATAATCAAAAATGGAGACCTATCTTTTCTATTAAAAAGAGCCGATTCGGAATGGGTGGTTGCGACCGAGACGGAGGACATCGCCGCACCAGAGGCCATGAAGCAACTCTTCCAGTCCGCTCTAGGCGCACTCGTTCTCGACCGCATCGATACCAACGAAATCCGAGATGACTCGGCCCTCACCGAATACGGAGTCTTGAAAAGCAGTCTCCAGATCGACTTCAAAGGGGATAAAGGCCCGTCGCTTCTTGTCGGCAAGAGTAGCGCCGACGGCACGCGCCACTACGTTTCCTTTAAAGACTCCAAGACTGTTTTTTTGATTCCCACCGATCTTGTTCAACTCATCATGGAGCCACCCTCGAGCTTTCGAGACCGACGCCTAACAACGATCGACCCATCGAGACTCAATCGACTCGAAATCCGCCGCTCAAACACCACCCTAGAATTGGATCGCTCCCCGTCAGGATGGCGGATCGTTAAGCCCATCAATACTCCCGCCGACGAATCCGCCGTGGCCAAGTTGGCGGATCAAATCCTCCGGCTGCGACTCAAGGAATTTGTAAACAATCCCACCACAGATCCACTCCTGACAGGCACGGCAGGGGAGAAAGCCCATATCAGCCTTTACCAAGAAGGCGACACCGAACCATCGACCATTACCATAGGACAACCCTCACCGAACGGGGGTTACTTCACCCGTATCGAACCGCGTCATATTGAATGCCGGATTCTGGATAAGAACCTAGAATTTCTTACCACCGACATCACCGAACTCCGTGATCGCTCCACAGCGCACCTCAATCCAGACCTTATTGACTTGGTTCGTATCAGCAACGCTGGTGTCCAACGCGAGATCAAGCGCTCAAGCGGCAACGAAGGCGGCGACTCGCAATCGATCAACGAACTTGCTCATATCCTCAAAGCCACCAAAGTGATCTCCTTTCTACCAGCCACTCCTACGGAACTGGACCAGCATCACCTCAACACCCCCCTCCATCGGTTGACCTTTCTTTCGGTTGTTTCGGAAAATACGCCTGAATCTCCCGCTGGAGAACAAGTCGTGCTCGATCTTGCCATCGCTGCCCCCCTTCCTGACGGTTCTGTTCCTATCCATATCACCAGTTCCCCTGAAATATTCGTAGTCCCATCCTCAATCCTCAAAGCTCTCACTGCCCCCTAAAGAGGGTTGTCAATCGCTGCGATCTCGGGTTTTCTCACCAACTGATTTTTTTATGACATCCGCACAAATCCGCCAGTCGTTCCTCGATTTCTTCCACGAGAAGAGCCACACCCTTGTTCCATCATCGAGCTTGATGCCCGACTCCCCCAACCTCCTTTTCACAAACGCAGGGATGAACCAGTTTGTTCCCTTCTTTCTCGGGCAAAAATCCCCAGACGTCACCAAATGGGCAGGCGCTTTAGCGGCATCCGATCAACGCGCCGCCGATACCCAGAAATGCATTCGCGCCGGAGGCAAACACAACGACCTGGATGATGTCGGTCTAGATACCTACCATCACACCTTTTTTGAAATGCTTGGGAACTGGTCGTTCGGAGATTACTTCAAAAAGGAAGCGATCGAGTGGGCATGGGAATTGGTTGTGGGAAGATGGAAGTTTCCGCCTGAGCGCCTCTACGCGACCATCTACAATCCGACTGAGGGTGACCCAGCCTCCCGTGACACCGAAGCATGGGATATCTGGGCTGAGAAATTCCGCTCGGTCGCTCTCGATCCAAACAAGCACATCGTCAACGGCAACAAAAAAGACAATTTCTGGATGATGGGTGACACGGGACCCTGTGGCCCCTGCTCGGAACTCCATGTGGATCTCACACCGAATGGCGACACCGCCGGCGCGCTCGTCAACATGGGATCGGCCAAATGCATCGAAATTTGGAATCTCGTTTTCATCCAATTCAACGCTAATCCCGACGGATCGTTCACCCCACTTCCTGCTCGTCATGTGGACACCGGGATGGGATTTGAGCGAGTGACATCGATCATCCAAGGCACCAAGGGCCTCACGGACTTTGCCAATGCTCACATCTCGAACTACGAGACCGATATTTTCCGCCCGATTTTTGATGAGTTGGAAAAGCTGACCGGCAAGACATACGGCGCCACCCTGCCTGAAGCCGGCGTTCAACTCACCACCTTGCCGGAGCAATTTGCGACGGATGTCGCTTTCCGTGTGATCGCAGACCACATTCGTACCCTTTCCTTCGCCGTAGCGGACGGAATCCAACCCGGAAATACAGATAGAAACTACGTTCTCCGCCGCATCCTTCGACGTGCCGTGCGTTATGGTCGCACACTGGGACTCACAGAGCCGTTTTTCTTCCGACTTGTCGATGTGCTAGCTAGGACGATGGGCGATGTATTTCCCGAGATCCGAAACCGCCAAAAGCATGTCGAGGAAGTCTTGCGACGCGAAGAAGAAGCCTTCAATCGTACCCTCGACAAAGGCATCGAACTTTTCAACTTGGAAGCTTCCACACTCGCTGCAGGGGCACAAATATCAGGCGCGTTTGCCTTCCGTCTCTACGATGAACAAGGCTTCCCGCTGGACCTCACGGAGCTCATGGCTCGAGAACTCGGTCTCACTGTGGACAACCCCGGATTTGAGACTCTGATGGAAAGCCAACGCACACGTGCACGCGCGGCTCAGAAAAAAACCATCATCACACTCTCGGAGATTGAGACCACAACACCGACCCAGTTTGCGGGATATGACGACTTGGTCACAGGGGCCAAAGTGTTAGAGGTTCTTTCGATCAAGGAGAAAACAGCCGTCATCTTGGACGCGACGACTTGCTATGCGGAAATGGGTGGACAGGTCGGGGATACCGCCACCCTCACCGGCAGTGGCCAACTCTGGACCATTTCCAACACCCAAAAGATCGGCAACACATGGCTCCACATCCTCGATTCCACTGATGCCCCAGCGGTCGGCAGTGAGGTGAAAATCACCGTGGACAAACCCCGCCGCGATGCGATCCAGCGCCACCACACAGTCACCCACCTGCTTCACTGGGCTCTACACGAGGTCGTCTCACCCGATGCTACGCAAAAAGGTTCCTCGGTGGCTCCAGACAAACTGACATTTGATTTTAATAGCGCAGCTCTCACTCCAGAACAGGTCCGCGAGATCGAACACCTAGTGAATGAGCGCATCCTCGAAAACACCAAAGTCACTTGGACGGAAGTTCCCTATGCCGATGTGCGTGGTCGTTCAGACATCATGCAATTTTTTGGCGATAAATATGGTGAGACCGTCCGCGTCGTCCAAATCGGCGGCACGGGAAACCTCGACGGATATTCAATGGAACTGTGTGCAGGCACCCATTGCACCTCCACTGGAGAGATTGGACTTTTCCGCATCCTCGGAGAATCCGCCATCGCCGCCGGCGTTCGTCGCATCGAGGCCATAGCCGGATTGGAGGCCGCTACTCTGGCCATTCAAGATTCGCATCGCCTGCAAAATATTGCTTCGCAAATCAACTGCCCCGCCGCCGAGATCGAGAGAAAGATTGAATCGATTCTGATTCAACAAAAGGAATTGGAAAAAGCTCTCAAGGCCGCCCGGATTCGCGAAGCGACAACTCGCGCCCGTGAACTGATCGTGGAAGCAAAGACCATCTCCACCACCCCCATCCTGTGCAAAGATCTGGGATCGGCTGAAGGTGACGAACTTCAAGCGATCGCCGATGCCCTTAAAGGTTTTTTCGAAGGCGTCGTTGTCCTCGCTGGATCTGCCCATTCGGCAGTTTCACTCGTGGCCACTGTATCACCGCAATACACATCCCAAATCCAAGCAGGAAAAATCATCCAAACCATCGCCCCGATCGTTGGGGGAAAAGGTGGTGGGCGTCCCGACTCGGCCCGTGGCGGAGGCAAAGACGCCTCCAAAATCGCCGAGGCCTTAGAGAAAGCGAAGTCCCTTTTGGGTTGATTAACTGAAGTGCGCCACCTGCCCGAGGAAATACGGGCAGGGATTGCGACCTAGGCCTTCATGCGCTCGATTTGAGCGCCGAGACCATTGAGTTTTTCATCGATCGATTCATAGCCTCGATCGATGTGGTAAACGCGATTCACTTCGGTGACACCATCAGCCTGAAGTCCCGCGAGAACCAGAGCGGCAGAGGCACGGAGGTCGCTAGCCATCACTGGCGCACCACTGAGTTGAGGAACTCCCTTGATCACCAAAGTGGCACCCTGAAGATCAATATCGGCGCCCATGCGCTTAAGCTCCGCCACGTGCATGAATCGATGCGGGAAGACATTTTCCGTGACGACACTGATCCCCTCCGTCGTTGCAAGCAGGGCACACATCTGAGCCTGCATGTCCGTCGGAAATGAGGGATAGGGTAAAGTATCAAGCTTGAGCGGGCGACGTTTGAGTCCAGGCCGAATCGAAATTTCGCTTCCATTGACATCAATCAAAAACCCCGCATCCATCAAGGGATCGATGACCGCTTTCAAATGCAGCGGGTTCACTCGAAGCAGTCGGACATGATCACCTGAAATTGCGGCAGCAGCCAAAAAAGTTCCCGCCTCGATGCGGTCAGGGATGACTTCATGCTCTGCACCGTGAAGTTCATTGACCCCCTCAATGATAATTTTACGCGTTCCGGCACCATCAATTTTTGCCCCCATAGCGATTAGGAAATTGGCGAGATCGACGACTTCAGGCTCTTCCGCGGCCCCATCAATAATCGTGACACCATCGGCCAGCACAGCCGCCATCATGACGTTGTCCGTCCCGAGCACAGTCGAGCCGAATTTACTACGAAGAGAAATCGTCGCCCCACGCAGCTTCGGAGCCAAAACCTTCACGTCCCCACCAGACACACGAACAGCGGCCCCCAGCGCCTCGAATCCGCGAAGGTGTAAATCAATCGGACGATCCCCGATCACACATCCACCCGGAAGAGAAACAGTCGCCTCACCTTGCCTACCCAGCAACGGCCCAAGAACGCAAACCGAGGCACGCATCTTGCGAACAATATCATAAGGAGCCTGACTAAGAATTTTTTCAGCGCGAATTTTTACGACTCCGCTAGCCCGCTCGACCTCACACCCAAGCTCACTGAGAATCGTAAGCATGTAGTGGATATCGCTGAGGTCAGGCACGCGTGAAATCGTGCAAGGCTCGCTCGTCAACAAAGTGGCGGCGAGAATGGGAAGGGCGGAATTTTTTGAACCGCTTATTTTGACGGAGCCGCTCAAGCGATGCCCCCCGTGAACCACAATTTTATCCATGACGTGAGAAAACGAATCTTTCGACGCCTTGATAGTCTTGATGAACGACGATGTCCCGAAAATTATGCATTTTAAGAATCTCAACCACACGCGCGGCTTGATCGTGACCGATCTCTAGCGCAAGCAATCCCCCCGCTGACATCTTCGACATCGAAGCGTGAACAAGCCTCTCAATAATCCTCAAACCATCCGATCCACCATCCAATGCGAGAACGGGATCGTTTTGAACTTCCCTCGAAAGACTCGCAATATCGGAGGTCGGGATATAGGGAGGATTCGAAACAATGACGTCGAAAATCCCCTCCACGGAATCAAGTAAATCCGATTCTTTTTGCACAACTTTGTCGGCAATCCCATGGCGGAAGGCATTAGCGGCAGCAAGCGAAAGTGCCTCAGAAGAAATATCGCAAAGTGTCACTGCTGCATCGGGACGGGACAGGGCTAAACTTAATCCGATAACCCCGCTTCCCGTTGCAACGTCGAGTATCGAGGTGGTCGCAGCAGACTCCTTCAAGACCAATTCCACCAGCAGTTCCGTCTCGGGGCGCGGAATCAAAGCACGTGCATCACAAATAAAAACACGCCCACAAAATTCAACTTCCCCAAGAATGTGCTGCAACGGAATCCCCTCTGCGCGGCGCTTCACCAATTCGCGAAGTGGCGCCCTCTGCCCTTCACTGACCGGTCGCTCAAACTGAAGGTAAAGCTCAATCCTCCGAGGCATACCCAGTACATGCGCCAACAAATGCTCGGCATTCAATCGGGCACTTTCCACCCCGCGTTTATCCAAATACGATGTGGCGGCATTTAAAACTTCTAGCGTTGTCATCAAAGCGGATTGAAGGATTATTCAGATGCCCGAATTGTCCAGCGATTTAGTCCGTGATCAGCAATTTAAATAGACTGAGAAAAAATGTGTTTTTTTTCTTGCAACATATTGCATCCCCCCTAACCTCCTCCACTCCCGCAAGGTGATTGGGAACTTCGTCAGCCGCAGACCGCCGCTCTTAATCCCATCACATGCCGCGAATCACAAAATCAGGTTTATAAATGCCCACAATTAATCAACTCGTCCGCAAAGGACGCTTAAAAATCAAGGTCAAGTCAAAATCACCAGCTTTGGTGAACTGCCCACAACGCCGTGGCGTTTGCGTGCAAGTTATGACCCGCACACCGAAGAAGCCAAACTCCGCTCTCCGCAAGGTGGCAAAGGTTCGTCTTACGAATGGCCAAGAAGTCATCGCCTACATTCCTGGCGAAGGGCACAATCTGCAAGAGCACTCGATCGTTCTGGTTCGCGGTGGCAAAGTGAAAGATCTTCCTGGCGTCCGTTATCACATCGTTCGTGGCACACTCGACAGCCTTGGGGTTGACGGTCGCCGTCGCAGCCGCTCGAAATACGGTGCTAAACGTCCGAAACCCGGCCAAGTAGACACCAAGGGTGCAAAGGGTGCAAAAGGCAAGAAAAAATAGCTCACCGATCCATTTAAAATTTACCAATCTGTAATCACAATATCCTATGTCCCGTCGCCGCCGAGTAATCCACAAAGAGGTCAAAAAAGACGCCCGCTATGCGAGCCCGATCGTTGCACGCTTAATTAGCGCCGTGATGCTCGCAGGCAAAAAATCCATCGCCGAGCGCATCGTTTACACCGCAATCGATAAAAGCCGTGAAGGCAGCGACACGGTCGATCCTCTCGAGACCCTCAACAAAGCCATCGAGAACGTCAAACCACGCCTCGAAGTCAAATCCCGCCGCGTGGGTGGTTCCACCTACCAAGTCCCGATGGAAGTGCCCGCAGAACGCCAAGTGGCTCTCGCCATGCGCTGGCTCGTCACCTTTGCCAACAAACGCAAAGGCGTCCCAATGGAAAACGCCCTCGCTTACGAGCTCAAAGACGCCGCAGCTGGTCAAGGCAACGCGATCAAGAAGCGTGACGACATGCACAAAATGGCTCAAGCCAACCGTGCTTTCGCGCACTTCCGCTGGTAGAAAAATGTCCCGGAGGGCGGTTAATTCAGAAATGAAATAACCGCCCTCTTTTTTTTCACCAAAAGAGTTCACCAGAGATCACCTAACGGAATCTCCATTGACCCCGAGGACACAAAAATCTTAATTTTCCCAATTCTTTCTAACAAAATACACCTATGGCAGCCACGACCGAGACCGTTAATAACCTGAATTCACCAAACCGAGCATTCCCGCTCGAGCGCACGCGCAACATCGGCATCGCCGCCCATATCGATGCCGGTAAAACGACTCTCACCGAGCGTATTCTTTTCTACACCGGAATGATTCACAAAATCGGTGAAGTGCATGAAGGAACGACGGTCACCGATTGGATGGAGCAAGAGCGCGAGCGCGGCATCACGATCACATCCGCTGCCACGACCTGCTCGTGGATGCAGCGCCCAGAAGAGGGCGTTTACAAGGCCTACTCCGGCATCAAAATGCGCGTCAACATTATTGACACCCCTGGCCACGTGGATTTCACGGCCGAGGTCGAGCGCTCCCTTCGTGTGTTGGACGGGGCCATCGCCGTATTCTGCGGAGTGGCCGGCGTGCAACCACAGTCCGAGACTGTCTGGCGCCAAGCCACCAAATACGGCGTTCCACGTATCGCTTTCGTCAATAAAATGGACCGCACAGGCGCGGACTTCGAGAACGCGCTAGAAAGCATGCGCACCAAGCTCGGCGCTAATGCTTGGCCCATCCTTTTCCCACTCGGTCGCGAAGATTACCTCAAAGGACAAATCGACGTCATCAATATGAAGGCGATCATCTACGTCGATGACAATTCGATGGGTTCAACCTACGAGATCCACGAAATCCCAGACGAACTTAAGGATAAAGCTCAAGCCGCCTACGATGACCTCATCGCTCAAATGTGCGATCTCGATGAAGAAATCGGTATGCTTTACCTCGAGGAAAAACCCATTTCCATTCAAGATCTCAAGGCGGCCATCCGTCGCCAGACGATCGCCAACCGCTTCGTGCCTGTTGTAGGTGGCTCCGCCTTCAAAAACAAAGGCGTTCAATATCTCGTGGACGCAGTTATAGACTACCTCCCGGGCCCGCTCGACATTCCACCAGCCAAAGGCATGGATCCAGACACAACAGCTCCAATCGAAGTTTCGGCAAACGACCAAGGCAAGTTCTGTTCGCTCGCATTCAAACTCTGGAGCGATCCGTTCGTTGGTAAGCTCGTTTTCTTCCGTGTCTATTCCGGCAAACTTTCCAAGGGCGATACGGTTTACAACCCTCGCACAAATAAGCGCGAGCGCATCAGCCGCATTATTCAGATCCAAGCCGATAAGCGTGAAGACGTGGAAACCTGCTACTCAGGTGACATCGCCGCTATCGTAGGCATCAAGAACATCACGACGGGTGACACGCTTTGCGACGAGGATCACACGATCCTTCTCGAGCCACCATCCTTCCCTGATCCCGTTATCTCCATGTCGATCGAGCCAAAAACCAAGGTTGATCAAGAGAAAATGGGCATCGCTCTCCAGCGCCTCGCTGAAGAAGATCCGACATTCCGCGTCTTCACCAACGAAGACACTGGCCAAACGATCATTGCAGGAATGGGCGAACTCCACTTGGAAATCATCCGCGATCGTATGTTGCGCGAATTCAAGGTCGAGGCCAACTCCGGCAAGCCACAAATCGCTTACAAGGAAACCATCCTTTCCCCAGCAACAGGCGAAGGCAAACTCGTCAAGCAGTCGGGTGGTCGTGGTCAATACGGACACGTTATTTGCAAAGTCACACCAAACGAACGCGGCAAAGGCATCACAATCGAGAACAAGGTCGTGGGCGGAACGATTCCAAAAGAATTTATCCCTGCCGTTAACAAAGGCTTCAATGAAGCTGTTCTCAATGGTGTCGTTGCTGGATACCCAGTCATCGACGTCCATGTGGACATCATCGACGGAAGCTACCATGACGTTGACTCGAACGAAATGGCTTTCAAGATGGCCGCTATCTTCGCACTTAAAGATGCGATGAAAAAAGCCAAACCAATCTTGCTTGAGCCAATCATGAAGGTCGAAAACATCACTCCAGATGAATTCCAAGGTGACATCATGGGTGACTTGAATCGCCGACGCGCTCGTATCATGGGCATTGAAACCAAGGGCCATCTTTCGACAGTCAACGCGGAAGCTCCTCTTTCGGAGATGTTCGGATACGCAACAGCCATCCGTTCTCTCTCCAAGGGCCGCTCTTCCTACTCGATGGAGCCATCGCACTTCGAGCAGGTTCCAGAGCAAGTCAAGGCTGCTATCCTCGAGCAGAAATCCTAATCCTTTCCCACCCAAAAAACAAAAGCCGGCAGCTTCAAACTGCCGGCTTTTTGTTTTTCTAAATAATAGATGGATAGCTTGATATCTCAAATCCAGCTTAACCAGTTTTACAGAAAGAATGTTGTTTTTCTGATCAGAGGCTAAGAGATAAAAAGCGGCAACTAGACTAGAATAGGCTGCCAATTAAGAGGGATATAAGCGCTATACATAGGGAGCGGATTTCTCAGAAAAACTGATTCAATATCCAACGTGATATGGCACACAATATGCTGACCTATCACGAAGCATCTACACTAACTCAAGGATATAAAATTATAAAAGCACACAACAAAGGAGCATTAAAAAATGATCATTAACATATTATGTGAAGTCGTTATTGCAATACAGGCATTAATCGAAACCTACGTGGGGCTTTTGATAAATATCGCACTCATGCAACCAATGTCACTTATATGCGCACTTAACATGCATGTTTTAAGTAACTAAAAATATCACCAAAGCCCTAGCACTACCAGTTTGATGGACTATCTAGCCTCCATATTTGGTTTTTCGCAACAGCCTCCATGAGTCGTAACGTGAGCACTTTCTTAGATCGTGGTTTTGTATTGGATGTGCGAGCGCAGAGTCATCAATCGCAGGTGGTCGGGTTGCACGGAAAAGGCGTTGCAGGGCGTTGGAAATAAAGTTCGCTCGTCTGGTGGAAGTACTGTCCCGCGCCGAGATAATCGCGAAGAATCAGGTGTATTTGATTTCACAATAATCGCGGGAGAATTGGGTCGGGGCACGGCGGGAGTGTAAAAGACATCCGTCACCTCCGCCCGATGCAGTGGAAGCCTTCGCTCCGTGGGCGAGAAGGCTGGAACGGAGGTGGGCGAAGCTGACGGAGCGCCGGTCTGGAGGGTAGGTTGGCGCGATGCAATTTTATCAAGCTTCGTTGTGGCCGGATGAGCGTCCGTGTCCAAGTAGTGATTGCGCCCAGTGGATGCGCTCGGCTGCACAAGCACGGGAGCTTCATCCGTTGGCGCGGGGTCGACAAGAGGCCTAGCGTCGCTATTTGCAGGGATTGTCTTCGAATGTTGAGAGAGGAAAAAAACGGAATGAATCGGCTTTGCCAATGAACTGCCAAGGGGTCGTAAATATTTGTGTCGAAAATGTCACCGTATTAGAGTTGTAAAATAGGTCATTAGAGAATCTCGAGGTGTCGAATTCTTGGAAGGATTTCATATATTGTAGAGGCCTTTAGAGCCTTTTCTGAAGCCGATCCCCGCTT
>CAMDOJ010000009.1 GCA_945903555.1 Chthoniobacter flavus | reverse complement strand
CGCCATGCTGGAGGTGAGCGACTCCCTTATCTTGGCCCAAAAGCAGCAGGACTTCCCGATCACCAAGGCCATCTACGAGCTTTTCCAGCTCCTCGGCGAAGGTCGCTATATCGCCAGTGCCTTCGGTGTCTGGGCTATGGTCTTCCTCGCCATCACCCTCACCGGCGCCAGCCTTCTCCTCGGCAAAAAGCTCGGCTCCCTCTTTCGAGCTTGATCGAGAAGATGAATGAAGTCCGCTGATTTTCTACAGGAGGCGAGGCGTTTTCACTTGTAGCGACTTCTCTATAAGCGCCGAATCGTTGCCGGCGGTAGCAGACCCCTGCTAAAGCATGAGTCAGATAGCCTTCAAGCTTTTCTAGGCGAGTGGTTCTGGCTTTTTTACCAACCGTGCTGGCAAACGCAGGCACAGAATAAAGGTCAAAAGCAGAAACCCGGCGGCGGCATAGAAGGGAGTGCGGGCGTAGGCGGCGATGCCCTTGTCGAGGTCGTAGGCCAAAAGCCAACCAGCCAATACCGGCCCGATCCATCGTGCGAGGCTTCCCATGGATTGCATGAGGCCGAGCGCGCGGCCCTGCCACTCCGCATCAGCACTCCGGGAGGCGATGCCAGTGAGCGTCGGGCTAAGGAGGCTATTCCCGATCGCGATGCCGCAACAAGCCAGAACCATCGCCGCGACTCCAGCCGTGAGCGGCATCCAGAAGAGGCTCAACATGAGAAAAAGCGCGCCGATCGTAGCCAACCGAGACTCCCCATATTTCTTGACCAAGCGTCCGATCAGCCCGCCTTGAATGATTGTCCCGATCAGGCCGATCATGGCAAAGAGATAACCGGTCGATTCTGCATTGAATTGATACCGATGAAACACAAACAGGGCAAATACCCCAGTCATGATGGAAAATCCGGCAATCATAGAAAAATAGGTGGCGACCACCGTGACATAAGGCTTCACCTCGACATGTTTAAAGAGGCCCGGAAAGAGCGGCTCCGACTTTTTGGAGAGCTGTCGCTTTTCCTTGGGATGGGACTCGGGAAGGATGCAAAAAATGAGAACCGAATTGATCAAAGCCAAACCGCCAGCGACATACATCGGAGCCGAGTAGCCAAATTGCGCCGCAGTCCACCCCCCGATCGCTGGACCAAAGATGAAACCTAGGCCGAAAGCAGCACCTATCAAACCCATCGCGCGCGAACGCTCCTCCGGCGCGGTGATATCCGCCACGTAGGCCTGCGCGGTTCCGATACTGCCGCCGGAGAGGCCGTCAATAATGCGACCCACAAAAAGCATCGTGAGGGTTTGACCGATTCCCATGATGATAAATCCAGCGGCGGTTCCAAGGGTACTGAGGAGCAAAACTGGCCTCCGACCGAATCGATCCGATACCTGGCCCAAAATCGGGGAGGCAAAAAATTGCACGAGGGAAAATATCCCGAAGAGCCAACCGATCTCCCATGTGCTCGCGCCGAAACGTTCAGCGTAAAAGGGAAGCACGGGAATAACGACCCCGAAGCCGACCATATTAATAAAGATGGTGAGAAAAATGATTAACAGACTGGTTCGTTTCGATGGCATATCAGGGATAATCAGCGGATGGATTGAATGGTGTGCCGGCGGATAGCGCCGCGCGCAGGATTTCGATCTGTCGGGTCAGGTCGAGGGGTGCTTGGGTCTTTTGTTTTTCCGATTCTAGGGCTATGGAGGCAACAATTTTCTCCATTCGTTCCATAGCCAAGTTTTTTAGCAATACCACGACGCTGGATCCCGGGGTGACCAGATTCGTGTAACAGATGAGGGATTCGCCGTCCCCGTAGCGTTCAATGCAAAGATTTCCCACTGCCGCTTTTGTTTGAAGGGCCTTGAGAACCCGCCAAGAAATTCGATAGGAATCTGGTTGAAGCATCTCGATTTCATTCCGGGCCGTGTACATTTCGTCAGGCAAAATGGGAACCTCCACTTTGTAATCGACCTCAAACACCCGAGGGGAATGTCGCTTTGAGATTTGGGAATCCAAGACATCGGGAATGTAGGACTTGGCCTTTTCGTAGTCAAAAAAAACGGCAGCCACCTCCTCCGGCGAGGCATGAACGCGTTGATACACGCGCACTCGAGGCCAGGGTTGATCTGGGAGATCCTCGCGGATGACGACTTGGGATCCTGCATCCACCGCGCTTAGTTGCTCCGGACTCAACTCGTCCGTGAGCGCCGCGCCGAGCAACCTCCCAGCAACGCCAAGCGCGAACAGCATTTGAATAAACAGAAAGCGAAACCTCATATTCCAGCACCAGAAAAGCAGGAGATCGCCGACAGGCAAGAATGCGATATCAAAAATCTCTTCCGCTCCGGTTGCGAGTTCTATTAAATATCGATTTTTAACGGGAATATGGCAAAGCAACAGACGATCCTCTTGGTGGATAGGGACACCGACTTTTTGGAATGGGCGCAAAATCAGTTGCGAACGAAAGAGACGCGCGTCTTGGTCGAGACTTCCTCCGATGCAGGCTACAAGACGTTCTGCCTAGAAGAACCGGAATTGGTTTTTGCGGAGATGAACCTGCATCCGTTCACTGGCATGGAATTGCTCGCCCGCATCCGAAAACACTCACCCAACGCGCTCGTCATATTGACCAGTGCCTTCGGCACAACCCAGTCTGTGATCGAGTCGATGAAAATGGGCGCTTTCGATTTTGTTCGTAAGGAACAACTCCCCTTCAACATCAAGGTTGTAGCCGATGCCGCCCTCCAGGCCGCTGCGGAAGTGAAGGCGGCCAATGCGTTCAAGCCGCAACTCACCGTCGAACAACATCGCGATGATATCGTCGGCTGCTCGGAAGCCATGCAGCAGGTCTTCAAGATGATCGGCCGCGTAGCTGGCAGCGATGCCGCGGTCATGATCACGGGTGAAAGTGGATCGGGAAAAGAACTCGTCGCCTGCGCCATTCACAGCTACAGCGCGAGAAGCAACAAGAGCTTCCTCGCTATCAACTGCGCCGCGATTCCAGACAACCTTCTTGAAAGCGAACTTTTTGGACATGAGAAAGGCGCGTTCACGGGAGCGCACAGCCAGAGAATCGGTCGATTTGAGCAATGCAATAAGGGCACGCTTTTCCTAGACGAAATCGGCGAAATGCCCCTGCAAGTTCAAAGCAAAATCCTGCGTGTGTTGCAGGAGGGCGAGTTCTCCCGCGTCGGAGGAAATGAAACGCTCAAGACGGATGTGCGAATCGTCTGCGCTACGAATAAAAATCTTGAGGAGGAAGTCTCGAAACGCAACTTCCGAGAAGATCTCTTCTACCGCCTCAATGTCGTTCGCATTCCAATCCCGCCCCTCCGCAAACGTGCGGAAGACGTGAAACTCCTAGCCGAGTATTTTTTGCAAAAGATCGCAACCCACAAGCACGCCCCTCCCCTGAAGCTGTCCGAGGAAGCGCTTCGGGTGATGGAGGCCTACCCGTGGCCGGGAAATGTGCGCGAACTTGAAAACACCCTGCAACGCGCGGCCGTGATGTCGACCGCTGACATCCTTTTGCCAAAAGACATCCCCTTAGGTGCGGGGGATCCGGAGGTTTTATCCAAAGATAGACCGAGTGATTTCAACATGATGTCACTTGAGCGTGCCATGGAGGTTCTCTTTCAAGCCGCCAGCCAAGATACCGAGCTTCCGCTTCTCCCGTGGATCGAGCGTGAGTTCACCCTCCGAGCGATGCAAAAGACCGGCGACAATCAGGTGCGCGCGGCCAAGCTTCTCGGCATCACCCGGGCCACGCTCCGAAAGCGACTGGACCGCAACAGCGGATCCGAAGACGAAGAGGAATGAAAATCCACGCAGGCCCATTCTTATCATGAGCCACCTTTCGCCAAGCTGCGAAGACGCAAAGTCACCCAGCGGATCTTGGAAACTCATTAATGGCAATTGGGAAACGGCGAGTTCCGTCGATCTCACCGATAGGGGCTTTCGCTACGGGATGAGTGTTTTTGAGACAGTGGCCATTGTAGATGCACGACCACTATTACTTTCTGACCATCTAGACCGACTAGCCAGGGCGTCATCCGATTGCGGGGCCCGTCTCCCAGAGATCCCGAGTTTTGATTTCACTCAAACCAGCTCTGGCCTTTTGCGCTTTTATCTCACCTTCGGATCAGGGAAACCAACCGCCCCCTTTGATGGTGACCTCTACGCAATTTTCGAGCCCACCGTAGTCGCGTGGAACCTTCCCAACGCGCGGGTCATGACTTGTGCCGCACCCTATCTTTCACGGCCCGGCGGATGGAAATCCGGTAACTACTGGCAAAATATCGACGCCCTCTCTACCGCAGAGAACTCGGATTGCGATGAAGCCTTGCTATTCAATCCCGCTGGGATGCTCGTGAGTGCGAGCATGGCGAATGTTTTTTTGCAAATCGGAGAGAAGTGGTTGACCCCGGCATTGGAAAGCGGAGCGCGCGACGGAGCCGTGCGCTCTTGGGCGCGCGCTCAGACAGGAGCGGAAGAAACCCTCATCGAAAGCGATCAACTCCAACTAGCCACCGCCTGCTTTTTAACCAACAGCCGCTACGGAGTACGGAGCGTTTCGGAACTCGATGGCCGTCCACTCAAAAACCTCGTCACCTCCCTACAAAAAAATTACCTCAATGAGATTTTTGACGTCTGAAGATTTTCTAAAGTTATCCGAATCTTTGCGGGCGCTGAAATTCAAACCTAGCGGGGCGTTTCCCGACGTGGCGGAATCCGCCCAACCTTTCGTTGCCTCTTTGATGTTGCGAAAGATTCCCCAACGGGCCTGGCTTGTCTGCAATGATGTGCGAAGCCAAGAGGAGTTCGCCGCCGAACTCGCTGCGTGGTGTACAAGAGTGCGACTTTTTCCGGATATGGAAATGCCCAGTCCGGAGGCCTTGCCGGATGCCGAAACAGAATCCGAGCGCCTCGACCTTCTCCGATCGCTTGCGGGAGACAGCAAGGGCGAGGTCATAGTGATTCATGCAGGCCAATGGGAATCCCCCACCACAGCGAAAGATGCCGTTCTTCGAGAAATATTCCTGCTTCGTGGCGGCCAACGAATCCCAATCGAGGAGGTTATCGATCGACTCGATGCCGCGGGGTATGAGTCCGCCCCGCAGATCACCGCACGGGGACAATTCGCAAGGCGCGGCGGGATCCTAGATATATTTTCCTGGCAGCAACTCCGTCCGGTTCGGGTGGAATGGTATGATGTCGAGATCGAATCCCTGCGAGAATTCGATCTTGATTCACAGACTTCCGTGGGAACTGTCGATACGTGCGAAATCTACACCGGAAAGTCAGGCTCAACCGAGGGCGTACTCCGTGACTTTTTGCGCAAGGAGGACATCGTTATCACGATCGATTTCGAAGCCCCCGATGGTGGCATCAGCTTGGGCGCAGGCGAATCGTCAACAAAGTTTCCTAGCTTCTACCCGCCCCCATTCGCCGACATGGGCGCAGGCGATCTGGTCTTGAACGAAGCCAAGAGGGATCGATTTTTCAACCAACTCCATAGCTGGGCTGCGGACGACTGGACTATCGCCTTCGCTTGCGCGAACGAGGGTGAGGGTGAACGCTTCCGCGAACTCGCTTCGGACTTCGACTTCAATACCGAGAAGTTGATTTTTTTAACTGCGACGGCGACCCGCGGGTTCGTGTGCCCAAAAGCGAAGCTAGCTTTGCTCGCCGAAGCCGAAGTGCTTGGCCGCTCCGCAAGCCAGAGAGCCCACCGCGCCGCACTCCGCCGCGATCGCATGCGGACAGCGCGGCCGATGATGGATTTTTCGGAATTCGAGGAGGGCGACCTCGTTGTTCATCTTGATCACGGAATCGGACGATACGAAGGACTCGAAAAATCCCCCGACGGCGGCGGTGACGTGCTTGTTCTAGAGTTCGCAAATAAATCGCGCCTCTATGTTCCGCTCGACCAAGCTTGGCAAGTCGCTCGCTACGTCGGCCTCGGGAGAAAATACCCAGAACTTTCGGAGATGGGAGGCGGACGCTGGCAGCGCGCCAAGGAAAAAGCCACTAAGGGCATCTATCAATACGCCTCCCAAATGTTGCGAATCCAAGCCGAACGCGAAACGGCGGTCGGACACGCCTTTTCCCCCGACTCCCACTGGCAGCAGGAATTTGAACGCTCGTTCCTCTTCACCGAAACTCCAGACCAACTCACAGCGATCAGGGACACCAAGGCCGACATGGAATCTCCCCGCGCGATGGATCGACTCATCTGCGGTGATGTGGGATTTGGAAAAACCGAGGTCGCGATTCGCGCGGCATTCAAAGCCGTCACCGGCGGTCGCCAAGCTGCCATCATCGCGCCGACCACCGTTCTTGCGCAACAACACTTCCAGAATTTCCGCGAAAGAATGAGCGAGTATCCAGTGACGATCGAACTCCTCAGCCGATACCGCACACCAACCGAACAAAAGAAAGTCGTCAAAGGCCTCAATGAAGGCAGTGTGGATATCGTCATCGGCACCCACCGCATCATCTCCAAGGATGTGACATTTAAAAATCTCGGCCTCGTCGTGGTCGATGAGGAACAGCGCTTCGGCGTGAAGCACAAAGATTCCCTCAAAGAAAAATTTCGTCTTGTTGATGTTCTCACTCTCTCAGCGACCCCGATCCCGCGGACTCTGTATCTTTCGCTCATGGGAGCCCGCGACATGTCAGTGATCGAGACCCCGCCACCCAATCGCTTGCCAGTGGAAACGGTCGTTTGCGGGTACGACGAGAGGGTGATCCGGGATGCAGTGATGCGGGAACTCGCACGCGGCGGGCAGGTCTACTTCCTACACAACCGCATCCAAACCATCGAACGCGTGGCCAACCGCATCCGCGAACTCGTCAAGGACGCCCGCGTCACCATCGGCCACGGGCAAATGGAGGAAAAGGAACTCGAGGCCGTGATGAAAAGCTTCACGGAAGGCCATGCCGACGTCCTCGTCTCCACTACGATCATTGAAAGCGGTCTCGATATTCCCAATGCAAATACGATCATTATCGACCGCGCCGATCGATTTGGTCTCGCAGACCTCTACCAACTTCGCGGGCGAGTCGGACGATCCGGAAACAAGGCCTACGCCTACCTTCTCCTGCCTAGAGAACTGATGTCTATCGGCGCTGCCCGCAAACGTGTATCTGCGATCAAGCAATACTCGGAACTCGGCTCCGGATTTAAAATTGCGATGCGCGATTTGGAAATTCGTGGCGCTGGCAACTTGCTAGGCACCGAACAAAGCGGCCACATTATCGCCGTCGGGTTCGACCTTTATTGTAAAATGCTGAAGCGGGCAGTGGACTCCGTTCATGGCAAAAAAAGCGCCCCGGCTAATACGACACTCCGATTTGACTTCTTGATCTCCGACGAAGCCGCTTTCCTTTCTTCGGAAAACCAAAGCCCCTCGTTTATTCCGCTTTCCTACATCTCCGAACCCCGCATGCGTATCGAAGCCTATCGTCGGATTGCGGAGGTTGGAACCAGAGCGGAAGCCGATCAGCTTCGCCTCACGTGGCGAGACCGCTTCGGCCCCGTACCGCCTGCGGCGGAGAACGCCCTCACCTGCGCCGCAATCCGCATCGAAGCCTCCCTCCGAAAAATCCCCATGGTCGAAGTTCGCGAAGATAAGCTCATGATCACTCAGGGAGACCATTTTCTCATGATCGGGGCCCGCTTTCCCCGCTTGACGCTTACCGACGCCGATTCTAGGCTTCGCGAAGTGTTAAATTTTTTGGAAAACCTGCCCAACCGATGAGACGTTTTGTTCTGACCTTAGTCGTCATTCTCGCCACTTCCTTAACCCTTCGGCATGTGCATGCTGAAGGCGCGGAAGTCATCGACGGAGTTGCTGCGATCGTTAACAACGAGGTGATCACTATTTCCCAGGTTCGGGAATTGATTGGGACCCGTGAACGCGCCATGCGGGAGGGCTACAACGGCCCAGACCTTGCGGATAAAATCAAAGAAATGCGACTTGCTGCGCTCAAAGATCTCGTTGACCGCCAGTTGATCATTCAGGAATTCCGTAAAATGCAGGAAAAAGGCGCGAACATCCCAGACCATGTGGTGGATGATCGCGTTCAAGGCATTATCCGCGAAGAATTCGCTGGCGATCGCGCGGCCTTCGTTCGAACTCTACAAGCTCAAGGCTACACGCTCACCCGCTTCAAGGAAATCGAAAAGGAAAAGATCATTGTCCAAGCCCTGCGCCAATCCAAAATGACAGAGAGCTTTTTGGTATCCCCAAATCAAATTCAGTCCTTCTACGACAAAAACCGCCCTGCTTATACACTTCCCGAGCAAGTGAAGTTGCGAATGATTGTGCTGCGCGAAGGAAATTCAGGCGACATTATCTCCGGCGCTAATAAAGACCAAGTCGCCGAAGAAATACGGGAGAAACTCAAAACCGGTGCCGAGTTCGACCGAATGGCTCAGATGTATTCCGAGGATGAAGCCACTCGGGATGCCGGTGGAGATTGGGGATGGATCGAGCGCAGTACCCTCAATGAACAATTGTCCAAGACCGCATTTACTCTCAAACCCGGAGAAATAAGTCCGATTATTAAAGTCCAAAATTCCTTATACATTCTGACCGTCGAAGCTCGAAAGAATGCCTCCGTAAAACCACTCGGAGAAGTCCGCGAGGAAATCGAAAATACCCTCATGCAAAAAGAACGTATGAAATCCCAGCAACGTTGGATGGATGGACTACGCCAAAAGGCGTTCATCAAAATTCTTTCCTAAAACGACCTCGTTAACGCGTCTCCATCAATAGGGGGGTTATACAAATTTCCCTGGGTTCAGCATCCTTTTGGGATCGATGGCCTCTTTCAAAACACGATGCAGTTCGCGAGTGGGAGCAGGAACGGCTTGTTTCCACCATGGCTTTTTGGCAATGCCAATCCCGTGCTCGCCGGTGATAGCGCCATTCCAATCCAGTACCTGCGAAAAAAGCTCGTCCAATGCGGCACGGGATTTTTTTTGAACTTTGGGATTTTCTGCGTCACCGACCATGATGTTCACATGGATATTTCCATCTCCCGCATGGCCGAAACAAGCGATTGGAAATCCCGATTTCTTTTGGAGACGGGCGGCAAACCTCATCAGATCCACTAACCGTCCGCGCGGCACAACAATGTCCTCATTGAGCTTCTTGAGTCCAGTCGCCTTCAAGGACTGCGAATAAACACGACGAAGGGCCCATATTGCGTCACAGGCCTTCTCTGTGGTGGCTTTTTGCACACCAAGGGCACCGGAACGTTGAAGGATTTTTTCCAATGCGGAAGCCTCGCTGCGCACGCTCGCCTTCTGTCCATCTAACTCCAGAATGATCTGAGCATCGCCAGGGGGGAATTTGGCCTTGGGATTGTAGGCGCGGGCGGAGTTGAGAGTGAATGCATCGGCCATCTCCAAGGCGGCGGGAAGAAAGCCTGCCGCAAAAATGGCCTGGATCGCTTCGGCAGCGACTTCAATGGAAGAAAATCCCGCCGATAGCGAGGCTCTGGCTGGAGGGAGCGGAAGCAAGCGCAAGTTGGCCTCGGTCACGATACCAAGGAGTCCCTCCGAACCAGTGAAAAGCCCGACCAGATCGAAGCCGGTTTTATTTTTATGAGTCCGCCCCCCGCAGGTCACAATACTGCCATCGGGTAGAACGACAGTGAGACCGAGAATGTAGTGGCGAGTGACTCCATATTTCAGGCAGCGCGGGCCGCCCGCATTGGTCGCGATATTACCGCCAATACTACAATCCTTGAGACTGGCCGGATCCGGTGGGTAAAAAAGATTTTGAGCACGAACGGCCTCTTGGAGTTGACCCGTGATCACGCCAGGTTGCACGACCGCAACAAAATCCCGCCCATTGATCTCGAGAATGCGGTTCATGCGATCCATGCAAATCACAATTCCTCCTTCCACCGGGGTGCAACCGCCGACATATCCGTAGCCAGCGCCACGGGGAGTCACGGAAATACCCGCCCGCGCCGCCTCCCGCATCACAAAAGCTGTTTCCTCCGTGCTGGACGGAAAAATCACCCCAGCAGGAACCCCTTTCGCGAACCATTTGTCCGAGGCATACTCAGGGCTGGGATCCGTCATCACGGAAGCTGCTCCCAGCTTGGCGCGGATTTTGTTAATCGCTTTTGAGCTCATAACGCCCTTTCCGCATGAAAAAAGTGCCAGGATTCCGCAATGCCATTCGCGGCTGGTTGCGAAGCGATATGCCCTCCCGCAGCAAGGACAGTGTCGCGCACTTGAGGAATCGCATTCGAGGGACAGCATGGATACGCAGCAAAGCGACCATCCAGCATCGGCAGATCGTTGAAATGGTCACCTGCAGCGAGTACCTCGTCAGGCTTGATACCAAGGACCCGACAAAGCTCTCCCAATGTGGAGCCTTTATCATAATCGCGATGGGCAAACCGAAGGTAGATCGTATTACGTTGGTAGGAAAAGTCCGGCATCAGCGCGCTTTCCTTTTCCAGTAACTCCACAAAGGCATACATATCGGCTTCGGTAGCGGTGATGACCCCACAGATCTGGCCATTTTCTTCTGCAAGACTGATACCTGAATTCACATCAACATGGCAGCGGAGCCAATCGAAAATCCCTTGGGAATTTTCAAACAGCTCATCATGCCTCGCATAGCATGTTTGGTTCCACCCCGCCTCGGGCACCCAATTCCCCTCACGCGAACGATGAAATATCTCACGCTCATTAGTCAGAAGAAAATCCGGCTGCACGGGCGACTGAAATTTTTCGACACCTTCGACGGCATGCACGAGGCTCCGACCGGTATTCACAGCCCATACACCACCCTGTTTTTTATGGTGGAGGAGGACCTCTGCGAAGTCCGTCGTGCAGCGACCATCGGAAAAGTGCTGGATCAGCGTGCCGTCAAAATCTGTGCTCAGTAACCTTATGTGGGACATTCCAACTCCACACTACACATTCCCCTCCCGCCTTCTGCAATTTTTTCTGTGTCCGAGGGCGGGCATTTGTTAAATTTCCAAAATTATGAAATCCGCTTACGAACTCGCCATGGGTCGCTTGGAACAACAGTCGCCGGCAAGCTCGCTCACCGAGGAGCAGAAGCAACGCATTGCCGAAGTCGATATCCGAATCGGTGCCTCCATTGCAGAAAAAAAGATTTTCCTCGAAGATCAGATTTTAAAAGCGGCCCCCCATGAACAGCACCAGATCCGGCAGCAACTCGCCTCGGAGATTTTCCGCCTCGAAGAAAAAAGAGAATTCGAAAAAGAAAAAATCCGCTCGGAGAAACTGTGAACCCCGTTTCCGAATGCCAATTTCGGGATCAGTATCTTGCGATCTAACGAAAATCAAACTTCACGCAGTTGTTTGATTGCAATAGCCGCATCGGGGGCTCGGAATACGGAAGTGCCCGCAACAAGAATGTTGGCTCCAGCTTGCACAGAATCGTGGGCCGTGAGGGCATTGATACCGCCATCCACTTCGATGTCGAAATCGTATCCGCCTTGGGATCTCCAAATTGCGGCTTGAGCCATTTTCGGCAGCATATCCGGCAGAAATGCCTGCCCGCCCCGCCCAGGATTGACCGTCATGATGACCAAAATATCAAAGGCCCCAAGAAAGGGTTTGATTTTTTCTATGGGCGTTTGCGGACTGATAGCAAGTCCAGACAGCAACCCTTCCTCTCGCACAGTGGCCAGAGTTTTAGAGACATCGTGTGCCGCCTCCAAATGAACAGAAATCGAGGCAGCAAATGGCATGAACCGCTCTAAATAACGATCGGGATGATCAATCATGAGATGCACATCCAGCGGCAGAGCGGTGTAGCGGGAGACTGCTTCGACGATCGCCGGACCAAAGGAGATGTTATCCACAAAATGCCCATCCATCACATCGCAATGGATCCAATCCGCGCCCGCGGAAGTCATGCGCTCCACCTCATTGCCCAACAGACCAAAGTCGCTGGCAAGAATCGAGGGAGCAACGAGGGTTTTACGCGAAAGCATATCTGTGGCATACCTTATAGACGTGGAAATTGCCAACGATGAATATTACATGAAGGAAGCCTTGCGACAGGCACGCAGGGCCTTTGCAGCGGACGAAGTGCCGGTGGGAGCCGTGATCGTACGCGAAGGCCAGATCATTGCCCGTGCTTGGAACCAAGTCGAAATGCTCAAGGATGCCACTGCGCATGCCGAAATGCTTGCCATCACCCAAGCCGAGGCGGCCATCGAGGATTGGCGCCTCACGGACTGCGACCTCTACGTCACAAAGGAGCCCTGCCCGATGTGCGCTGGCGCGATCGTTCACGCGCGTCTGCGACGGGTCATTTTTGGATGCCCAGATGCCAAAGGCGGCGGAGCGGGAGGTCTCTTGAATATCCTACAAATGCCGCAACTCAATCACCGCAGCGAAATCACACCCGGCGTCATGGCGGAAGAATGCCTTCACCTGATACGGGAGTTTTTCCGAACCAGACGCCAAACAGCCCTTCCGCCGACATGCGAAGATTAAAATGGCGTTGTCGCTTCGAACGACATTCTTATTTTCTATGAAATGGATCCTTCTTTTTGCGCTCTGCTTGATGCCGCTTTTCCCTGTTCAGGCTGGGAGCGTGAAGCTGTCGAATAAGCAAGCGCTCGAAATAGGCAAGCGGATTTGGGCCAATGAATGTGCTGGCACTACTATGGGACTGACCTCGTGGAACAAAGGCGAGGCATTCCCCTCCCTCGGAATCGCCCACTTTATCTGGTATCCGCACGGGAAGCGTGGCCCGTTCGAGGAGAGTTGGCCGGGTTTGGCAAAATATTTGGCATCAAATGGGACTGACGTTGCTCCATGGATGCTTGGCGCCTGCCCATGGGAAACTAGGGCGGCCTTCGTGGGAGATCTGGAAGGGCCTCGGCTCACCCAGTTGCGAAACCTCCTCTCGAAAACAATAGCCATTCAAGCCCGATACGCGGCATTGCGACTGGAATCCGCTCTCCCAAAAATACTCCAGTCCGCCAGCCCAGCAAAAACCTCCCAAGTTCGCGCGAACTTTGAACGTGTCGCCGCCGAGCCTCTCGGTTTTTACGCACTGATGGACTACGTGAACTTCAAAGGCGAAGGAATCAATCTCACGGAACGGTACAATGGTGAAGGCTGGGGGCTTTTGCAGGTTTTAGAAAACATGCGCCCCTCAGCCCCTGCACTGCCCGCCTTTGCACGTGCCGCCGACGAGATTCTCACCCGCCGCGTTAAAAACTCTCCCCCCGCCCGCAATGAGGCCCAGTGGCTCCCAGGCTGGCGCAACCGACTCCAAACCTATCTCAAATGAACAAGGAAGAAATCGCTGCCATTTTCGAAAATATCGCCCGCCTCTTGGAACTCAAAGGCGAGAACCCTTTTAAAATCCGCGCCTACACTCATGCCGCCCGCGCATTAGAGACGCTTTCCGAACCCCTAGAAACACTGATCGCCGAAGATCGGCTCACCGCCATCGATGGGATTGGCAAAGCCACCGGCGAAAAAATCACGGAACTCGCGACCAAAGGACGCCTCGCCTACTACGACAACCTTCGCGATGAATTCCCGCCCGACATCCTCACGCTGTTCGACCTCCAGGGACTCGGCGCCAAAAAAATCAAGGCCCTTTGGGATGCCTTACGTATCGACTCGATCACCAAGCTCGAGCGCGCTTGCAAGAGCGGTTCCGTAGCCGAACTCCCCGGATTTGGCGAAAAAACGGCGACCAACATTCTCAAGGCCATCGAACACATCCGCAAGTTTGCCGGAGCATTCCGATTTGGAGATATAGCCACGCTCGCCTCGAGTCTCCTCGATGACCTGCGTGCCCATCCCTCTGTGAATCTCGCACAGATCGCAGGCAGTTTTAGACGCAAAAAGGAAATTGTCCGCGACTTGGATTTCATCGTCTCCTCAAGCAACCCAGAGGGCGTGATGAACTTCTTCACCACCCATTCCTTGGTCGAATCGATCCTCGCCAATGGAGTAACCAAATCGAGCGTCGTCCTCAAAAGCGGCATTCAGTGCGATCTTCGCGTCGTTCGCGGCGAGGAATTTCCGTTTGCCTTGAATTACTTCACCGGCAGCAAAGAGCACAATGTTCGCATGCGTTCACGGGCACTCGCCCGAGGATGGTCATTGAACGAGTACCGCTTCAGCCCCGCAGAGGGAAAGGAACTTCTCGAGCCACTGCCGGAAATCCATGAGGAAAACGATATCTACCGTGCCCTTGGACTGGATCCCGTGGAACCCGAACTTCGTGAAAATATGGGTGAAATCGAGGCGGCGGAGGAACACAAACTTCCGCGCCTCCTCGAATGGTCGAACCTTCGCGGCACTTTCCATAATCACACAACCGCCAGCGATGGCAGAGCCTCGCTTGAGGATATGGTCCAAGCCGCAAAGGAACTCGGCCTCGATTACATTGGCATCGCGGATCACAGCAAAAGCTCATTTCAAGCGAACGGCCTCGATGAAAAACGCCTCGCTGCTCAAGTTGCAAAAATTCGCGAACTCAATGAACTTCACCCTGATTTTCGGATTTTTGCGGGCATTGAGTGCGACATTCTCAAGGATGGTTCCCTTGATTTCTCGGATGAGATCCTCGCCTCGCTGGACTATGTGGTTGCGAGCGTCCACTCCTCCTTCACCATGCCCGGCCCAGAGATGACGGCGCGTATCATTCGAGCTATATCCAATCCCCATGTGACCATGCTCGGGCATCTCACGGGGAGGCTCCTCCTGAGCCGTGACTCCTATCAACTCAACATTCCCGCCATCATTGATGCTGCTGCCGCGACGGGAACTATCATCGAACTCAATGCAAATCCCCGTCGCTTGGATATGGATTGGCGCTGGTGGCCGCTTGCACGTGAAAAAGGCGTCAAATGCTCGATCAATCCAGACGCCCACACGACAGAAGGGCTTCAAGATATCATCTTCGGAGTTGGTATTGCCCGCAAAGGTTGGTTGACAAAAAACGATGTCGTCAACACGCAATCCCTCGCTGCCATAGAAGCGACTCTTCAAACAAAGCGCGCTTTGCTGCAATCATCTCGAACCTAATCGACCTCCTCAATGAATTCTTGTTCCCAAATGCTCGCCACTCCCCTGGCAGTGATGTTTTTTTTCTCAATCGCCACTTCCGCCCTGATTGCCAAGAACTCGACGGCTTCCCGCATTGAACCGGGATTAGAACGCGCTGTAAAATGGAAGTGGAGCGTGGAATCTCATCCCGATTTGGAATGGGGACTTCCCATCCATGACATATCAGCACTGCACCCAACGACCCCACCTCATCAACCTCACCAAATCGAGTCACTGTCTGCCACATACGAAGTCAAAAAAGGCGACGCTTTAGTTCGCATTGCTAAAAAGTTCAAAGTGTCAGCGACGGATTTAAAGACACACAATCAACTAACGACAGACCTCATCCACATCGGCCAGATCCTCCAAATCCCACCACCGCAGGTTCGCCTTGCCACAAAAGCCACACCAAACAAGGATACCGGTACCCCAGCTCAATCCCCATCCACCGACATTGTCGCTCAACGTGTTTTTCTCGACCGACAAGGGTTTTCGACCGGCCCGATAAGCGACACTCCTAACGCCGATTTTCAAAAAATCCTTCACCTCTACCAAAGCGCGCATGGCGAAGTTCCCGTAGCGAGTAAGATTTCATCACCTTTGACTGATTACTCACTCCGAGCCGCCGACTTTCGATTCATTGCCCCACCCAAAGCCGCGCATTCCCACCCACCAATATCAAAGGGCCACCCCGCGCCCAGTACTCCCCCAACCTATGAGGAACTGCTATCCACTCCATTTCTAGCTTACCGGTCTCCATGGGAATTCGTTGCGGAGCGCTTTCACTGCGATGAATCCTTCCTTCGCAAATCCAATCCCTCCCTTGGCCCCAATCCTCCAGTCGGCACTTTATTTCATGTTCCAAATGTCACCCCTTTTGAAATCGAAAATGTTCCAAAAAAATCCCCGCAACCTGATTCTGATCCCGCGCAAGCTGTGACCGCATCCATAACTGGGATGTCCGTGCTGGAGATCCGCAAGGCTGGGAAGCTCGTGGCTGCAATGCCACTTTCCAAGGCCCGCCCAGGATTAAGCGGTCGCGGGGAATGGAAAATCCTGGATTCGATTCCGCGTCCATCCTTGGCGACACACCAAGAACGGCGGGTATCCCAATCTGAAACAACCAGCCCCTTTTACACCAACCCGAATCCCACACCCCTTCCCGCTCAATCAACCCTTCCCGCAGCCCAAGTCCTCCCACCAGGCCCAAATAACCCTGCTGGTATCTTTTGGATCAATCTGGCCAAGGAGGGCAATAAAGACCCCCTTCCGTTTGGATTGCACGGGACAAGTTTGCCTTCGGAAATGAATAACTTTGAAAGCATCGGTGGATTTCGCGTGTCTAACTGGGACATCCTTCGTGCAGCGCAAATACTTCCCGTCGGAACTAAACTTCAATGGAAACCTTGATTCGATGACACTTTTAAAACTTTCTGTGAATTTGAGTCCTCTTGTGCGAATTTGCTCCACATCACCATGAAACTGAAAATCTGGTCATTTGCGGCACTGGCTTTTGCCATTGCTACTGTTCATTTCACAGCGGCGTCCCTAGCTGCCAAGGCTCAACTTCCCACCCGCCCATCGATCGCTGCCGAGGCCGCTGTCACAGGTCTCCCGACCGTTGTCACAGCTCCCTTAGTTGAATCTACACCGACCCCAACCCCAGTCCCCACGCCGACGCCCCTCCCCCCAAGAAAAGCCACTTACAACAAGTGCCATGTCGCGGGTTCCGAGATCGCCATGACCTTTGATGACGGCCCCCATCCGAAGCTGACACCTATGCTTTTGGACATGATGAAAGAGCGCGGCATCAAGGGGACTTTCTTTCTCGTTGGCAAAAATGTTGCCGAATACCCTGAGATTGCTCAACGCATCGTTGCCGAGGGCCATGAGGTTGCCAATCACAGTTGGGCCCATCCCCAACTCACCAAGCTCGCTCCTGACGCGCTAAAAAAAGAAATCGCTGACACCAATGCTGCGATTTATCAAGCCACAGGCATTCAAACAACCCTCATGCGTCCACCTTACGGCGCCATCAATGCCGCCATTACCAAACGTATCAACGAGGAATTCGGACTTACCATCGCGATGTGGTCGGTTGATTCAATCGATTGGAGAATCCGCAATGCTGAGCATGTGACCAAACTCATCACGGAAAAAGCCGCTCCTGGAGCAATCATCCTAGCTCACGACATCCACCCATCCACAGTGCAAGCAATGCCAGCCGTTTTCGACACTCTCAGCGCCAAAGGCTACAAGTTTGTGACCATGTCCGAACTCATCGCCTTGGATCTGCCTGAACCGATCCGAACCACTGCGGGGGCACAAACCGCTCCAGCAACCCCGCCCACAGGCACTCCAGCGGCACCACTCGCTCCTAGAGCGACACCCGCAACGACAACGCCCTAGTCCGAGAAATAGGGCTTCATCGAACCCATCGCAGGATCAGTTTCCGTATTTAATCGAACATCCGTAGGCTTCGGTCCTCGGAACGGAGACGGGTTTCCCTGCCAGCGTTTCGGTAACCGCCGCTTGAACATAATTTTTGGCTTCGGCGATCTCAGCAGGATCCGGAGACTTTTTGTCATCGATCGCGCCGTGATAAACGAGAACCCCCTCTGCATTGATCACATACATCTCGGGGGTTCGCTTAGCTCCATAGGTTCGACCGACTTTCCCTTCTTCATCGAGGACGAAGGCCGTCGCTTGGGAGCCGTTTTCGGCACAGGATTTGGCAGCGTCTCCCACAGCCATATGACCCTGTTTTCCGGGAGCGGATGAGGAAATAGAAATCCAAACCACTCCCTTCTCGGCAGCCTCTTTTTGGAGTTTTTGCATATTCCCGGAGACATAGTGTTTTTTGACGAAAGGGCAACCTGGATTGATCCATTCGAGTACGACCACCTTCCCCTTAAAATCGGAGAGGGACGTTTGTTTCCCCTCGCAATTCGGGAGCGTGAAATCAGGAGCCGATTGGCCTGGCTCGACGTCAGCGTGAAGAAATCCCGCCAGCGCCATCAGAAGAAGAAGTGATTTTTTCATAGATCCTAAAACTGCCACTGCGATTTCGCTTACGCAAGCTGTCACGGAAGACGATTCAAAGCATCGGCCAAAATCGATTCGGTGAGAAGCTCGGGAAGCACGACTGCCTTGCTCCCATTCCCGCTCGGATAGATCACGTAAAAGGGAACCCCCACGCGCCCGAAACTCTTGAGCGCAGCAGTGATTTCGGGGTTGGCCTTTGTCCAATCGGCCTTCATCGGCACCACTTTCTTGGATTCAAAAAGCGCTCGAACAAGGGCCGTATCGATCGCCGTTCGCTCATTGAATTTACAGGTGATGCACCAGTCGGCGGTGAAATCCAGAAACACGGATCGACCCGCCGCCAACTCGGCCTGCAATCGCGCTTCAGTAAAGGGAACCCAGTCTATGCCGTTCGTATCCTTTTTTCCTGCATGGGCAAATTTCTGCCCTAGGAAATACCATCCCCCGCCAATACAGAGCGTCGCAATAATGCAGAGCGCAAGAAACCGATGCCTTCCCACCGGTCCGCAGAAGGCTCCATAAACCCAACATGCAAGGCCAAGGCAAAGAAGGAACCCCGCAAACGCGATAATCCCATCCAAGCCGCGTTGACCACCCAGGATTGAAAAAATCCATAGGAGCGTCGCAAAAAGCGGGAAGGCCATAAACTGCTTCAATCGCTCCATCCACATTCCCGGCCTCGGCAAAAATTTCATCCACCCCGGTTGGGCCGTCAAAAGCAAATAGGGCAACGCCATACCAGCAGCCACCGACGCGAACATGGCCACAATCACAGCAGCCGACTGGCTGAATGCAAACCCCAAGGCGCTGCCTAGAAAGGGAGCCGTGCAGGGCGTGGCTAGAAGGGTCGCGAAGACCCCTTGAAAAAAGGACCCTGCGTGCCCTCCCTTTGATCCTGCCGCTTCCAAAGCCGTTGCCGTACGACCCGGAAGAAGGAACTCAAAGACCCCGGCGAGATTCAGGGCAAAAACAAAAACCACTGTCCCCATCACAATGTTGAACCAAGGGTTTTGAAACTGGAAAGCCCACGTGACCTCGCTCCCGCTGGATTTGAGAGCGACAATGACGACCGCTAATCCCAGGAACCAAGCGAAGATGCCGCCGATGAAGGCAATGCCGTGCGACAGAATCCTCCACCGCGACTCCCCCGACTGCTGGATGAAGCCGAAGATTTTGAGCGATATCACCGGCAACACACACGGCATGAGATTAAGAATCATCCCACCCAGAAATCCGTAGAACAAAGCTAGCCAGAGTCCCATCGGCGCGACGGTGGCCTCCTGAACAAACCCCGATCTAGGCGACTCCTCCACCACCCACGACCGCATCGATGCCCCCTCACCCACAGCTAAAACTCCACGAAAGCCGCCTTCGACGATCAACTCCATCGTGTCAGGAGCAACGCTCTTCGGGTGTCCTACGGCTTGATCCAATCTGGGAAGAGGGTAAAGCGCTATCGCGGTCGCGGGAGGTAACCCTCCCACCTTGAGTTGGAGTATTTTTCCTTTTCTCTGCCAGGTCAGCGTAAATGGGGGCGCGGTAGCGACAGGGATCTGACGGCGATATTCTTCAAAGATCGCCACATTATCGGGCGACGTAGAAGCCCCCACAGGCAAGACCAACTGAACATCCGCTTCGCCCGGAATACAGGTGTCCTTGCAGGCAAGCCAGCTAGCCTTGGCTCGGATCGTCACGCTTCCCGACACGATTGCTGACGGCGTGATCGTGGTCAGAAGGAGGACGCGGTTCCCGTAGGCGTAGGTTTGGATGTCACCGGCCTCAAGTTTCGCCTCGGGGGCGGGCCACTGGATAGCCCCGGCGAGGAATCCCTCCGGCAACGTCCATTGCACACGGGTCGGGAACCCCGCGTCGCCGCTGTATTCCCAATAGGTGTGCCAATCGGGAGCCATTTCCAAAAGAAGGCCGACTTGAAAATCTTTCCCGGGAACGACCGCTGCCGTATCGGCAATCAAGGTCGCTTTGACCAAGGTCTCGCCCTTTGGAATTTGCGCGAGCAGAGGCACGGCGAACGCTAGAAGGATCGCAACGGAGACCAGCCAGCGGCGATAGGCAAAATACATATCCTATCTCTAACCCCGCTGCGCTTTGGGGAAAGGGAAAATCCATTCTCCAACTGCAAAAAAAGCGTTAATCTCGAAACCAGCTTTTGAAGAAGTTTGAGACAGAATCGAAGCTCAGCGGAGAACGACTGTCGCAGGCAGACCTCCAAGGGTGAGGCGTATCTGAATCAATGAACAAAATCCACAGAATAGATGGTTTATACCATTGTCCGTTTGAAATTAGACTTTGCAGCGGAAAAGAAAGGGCCATGGCCGTCTCGGCCGTGTGGAGACTGGTCTACTTTCTCGCACCCTGCCCATCGGAACCAAAGGAGCAGAGCGCAGTACACAGGCGAGACGCGCTGTGCCCCTCTACTAAAATCCAAAAGCAAGCGGCTTTTGGTATTAGGATTCCCTCTGGATGGAGGCAAGTCCCTCCGTTCAATTTTTTAAATTCTGTAAATTCTGTCGAATATCCGTTTTGCGTTAACGTTTTGTTTGGTCGAATGGTCGATAACGAATTACCCTCCCCAGCTTGGAAACGACTATCTCTATTGAAAGTATCGCCTACGGTGGCGCGGGTGTGGGGCGACTGCCGGATGGACGGGTATGCTTTGTTCACGGCACATTGCCCGGCGAACGCGTCTTCGTGCAAGTGGTGAAATCGAAGAAAAACCATGCCGAAGCGGATTTGATCCGAATCTTGGAGGCGTCTCCTCGACGCCTAGTTCCAAAGTGCCCCGTTTTTGGCGAGTGCGGCGGTTGCTCTTATCAGCACATGGACTATGCCCTCCAACTCGAAACAAAAACCACGCAGGTTGCCGACTTGCTTCGGCGTGTGGGTGGGATCACCACCACCGAAGTCCTCCCCATGCTGGCCTCCCCGGAGACCTGGGGATACCGCAACCGCCTGTCGGTTCATGTGAACCGGGGGCAAATTGGATTTTACCACCGCAAATCCCACCACCTTGTGGATGTCGTTGCCTGCCCAATCGGGAGCGAAAGCGTGAATACCGAACTCGCCGCCTTGCGCGATTCGCGTCCAGGCTATGACTCCCGCATCACGTTACGCAAAAAATCGGATCAGAAGGGGTTTTCCCAAGTGAACGATGGAGCTGCGGAGTTACTCGCCGGGATCGCTCAAGAAATGGCTCCCAGCGGCGATCTGCTGGTCGATGCCTATTGCGGTGCGGGCTTTTTCTCCAAAAAACTGCTCTCCGGATTTCAAAAGATCATCGGTATCGAATGGAGTGATGCCGCTGTTCGGGCCGCGCGCAGGGATGCGACGGAAAAGGAAACCTACATCTCTGGTTCGGTCGAAAACCATCTCCGGGACTCCCTTCCAGAGACAACGGAATCCCATGTGGTCCTTCTTGTCGATCCGCCATCAGAGGGGCTTTCACCCGACGTCGTTCATACGATTCTCAGCCACCCGCCGGAAACCCTTGTTTATATTTCCTGTGATCCCGCCACTTTTGCTAGGGATGCAAAAAAACTCATGCCCACCTACGCCCTCGATCGAGTGCAACCGGTCGACATGTTTCCCCAAACAGCCGAGATCGAACTCATCGCGCGGTTCAGCCGGGTTTGATTTTCCGCGCGGTCAGCGCGCGGTTCCGAGCCAATTTCGGAGCGTGGCCGCGATGGGGTTTTTCAAATTCACTAATTCCGACTTTGAGTCTTTGATCGCACCAATGAGGTGAGGAATCCACCAGACGAGCAGCAGCGGGATTACCAGGGGAAACCACCGTGCATTTCGTTGGATGACCCCAGT
>CAMDOJ010000008.1 GCA_945903555.1 Chthoniobacter flavus | reverse complement strand
GAGAACAACGCACCGAAAAATCCCTCCCACGTTTTTTTGGGACTAATATGCGGAGCGAACGGCGTTTTTCCAAAAAGACTCCCGAAGACGTAGGCCCCCATATCGCTGAACTTCGTCACGGCGACGAGATACAAAACGTAATATTGCCCCGTGGTTTGAGCATTTTCTAGGGTCGGTGTCAGGTAGATGATCTTCGTGAGAAAGCTGAACAGCCACGGGATATAAAGCAGCCCGAAGACCGTGTAACTCATCGCCCGCAGCGGATCGTTTTCTGCCCCGCGGAACATCTGACGTGCAAAAATTGTCATCAGAAACAAGACGAGTACAAGCAATTCAAAGTCGTAGCAATTCGCTGGGCCATGGGATTTGATGATATAAAATCCACCAAAGAGAAGTGCCGCAGCGCAGGTCAGACCAGTGATTGTGAAGACGCCGATTCCATCGCTTTCCAGCATTCGAAAATATTCCCAAAGCGCCCGCAGTGCCATGATCCCCAGCAACGCCAAAAACCCAAACTCATATCCCGCAAATACAGTGGAGAGCATCAGCGCCCACAGCACCAGTGTGCTTCCCAAGCGTAAAATAAATGTCAGGCGCGTCTGTGTCATACCCACGCCACGAAGAGTGTCTGAGACTTCCTCATTTCGCAATCCGAGATGCAGCTTTTCGAAAAATTCCTCCCATTCGAGACGATCCGCCCCCTCTTCGCCCTGAGCATAGAATAGACAGTACCCCTCACGGAAAGATGCCGTGCCATCACCTCATTTGCTTGCCCCCGGCTGGTTGGCAGGACAAAAAAGGCGAATGCGTCGCTCCATTCTAGCCTTCGTCCTCATCCTCACCGCGCCCCTCATGGCAGAACTTCCCCCTTCGGCTTATGAGGCGATGCAAGCTAAGGCCTCCGATTTTTTTGAGGTCGAAATCCTGCGCGCAGATATCCAGCCTAATGAAGCCGCTAACGAGACAAAAATCACGCTCACGGCCCGTGTGGAAAAGGCGTTCCGCTCGTCCACCGGCATTAGCGAAGGATCTGTCATCACGATCATCTATGCGGTCGTGGATCGCCCCACAGGCTGGGCGGGCCCCGGTCGGGTGCCTATCCTCAAGCAAGGAGACAAAAAAGTGGCCTACCTTGAAAAGAGTCCGAAACCAAACCAATACCTGCCCGCCGCAGGCGCGATGACGTTCCAGCAATTTTAAAAAAACCGCTCGGCTGATTTAGCGACGGGAGCCCATGAAGAGGCGAAGCACATACCAGAACATGAGTGCCACGGCGGCAAAAAGCTGGGTCGCCGCAGCGATGTCGGCATTCTCAGGGTAGTCGCGCATGATCGACGACGTGGTGTAGAGCATCGAGCCCCCAGCCAGAACGACCATGGCCACAGAGAACCATGTTCCGAGATCAAAGTGAAAGAGAGTCGCGCACACCACGGTCGCGAGCCCAAGAAGCCCGCCCCAGATGAGGAAAGTGCGAATGAAGGAGAAATCTTTGCGCGTCACAACGACGACACCTGTTAGAAGGAAAAATCCACCAAGCGTCGCTTGAGCGGCGCTGGCAATGGTTCCGGGAGCGGATTGATTCGCCACCGCAAGCAGAGGAACGGTAATAATAGCTTGTAAAAGAACGTAAAAAATCAGCCCCCCATATTGAACAGGGCGCGAGAGGCTGGGTTGGGAAAGGAACGTGGCCAACCAGGACAAGATCATAAATCCGCCAAGGACGAGTAGCCAAGAAACACTCGAGAAGACGCCCACAATCGCTCCCGCGATACCGCTATTGAAAAACCAAACCTCCAGACCCACAAACAAAACAATCGCCAAGGCGAGGTGGGAATAGGTGCGAATTAAGAAAGACCCTCTCGCGTCTGCGGAGAGTTCACTCACCGGCATGGAATAAGGAGAATTCATATAAAAGAGATTAGGCCACTCATAGGATAGATGCCACAAGGAATTTGCAAGTGTCGCACTCAAAAAATCCGTTCTTGCCGAGGCGTGCGGCAGGCATTCAAGTTGCTAACTTCATGAGCCGCCACGACAACCGCCCGCATAATCAAATCCGCCCCGTCACGATCGAAAAAAATATAGCCCCGCACGCGCAGGGATCCGTTTTGATTTCCTTCGGCAATACCAAGGTCATTTGCGCTGCCACGATTGATGAGGGGGTGCCGCGTTGGATGAAAGAGCAGAACGTCGCTGGTGGCTGGATCACGGCGGAATATTCCATGCTTCCGTATTCGACACTCACCCGCAAACAGCGTGACTCCACGCGAGGGAAGGTGGACGGTCGGGGAACGGAAATCCAACGCCTGATCGGACGCTCGCTTCGTGCCGTGATTGATTTAAAAAAACTCGGTGCCCGCACGCTTTGGGTCGATTGCGATGTCCTGCAAGCCGATGGCGGAACGCGCACAGCAGCGATCACTGGAGCCTGCGTGGCCGTGGAGTTGGCCTGCCAAAACCTCATCCAACTCGGAAAAATCTCTGAACTACCTATCAAAAACCGCGTGGCGGCCATCAGTGTGGGCATCGTGAAGGGTGAGGTACTTCTGGATCTGGATTACATCGAGGACAAAGATGCTTGCGTGGATATGAACGTCGTGATGACGGACAAAATGGATTTCGTCGAACTGCAGGGTAGCGGGGAAGAAAATGTGTTCAGCGCTGCACAGCTTGATGAGATGTCCCAAGCCGCGCGCATCGGCATTGCGCAGCTCTTGGAAATTCAATCATCCGCCCTAGCCCGAGATTAAGCATGTCAGCAGCATTCTGCCGACTCGAACTCGCAGATTGCACTGCACGGCGATCTGCGGTTTATTATTTGTTTTCTCACTCATCACCCATGGCGCAACCTAGCGATAAAATTTCTCCCAATCTTGAAACCTCCATGCAGCGGATTTCGGAAATCGTGACGTCCATGGAAGATGGCAACCTGCCGTTGGAAAAGTTGATCGACGCTTATCAAGAGGGCGTGGGGTTGGTAAAGAGTTGCCAAGAAAAGCTGGATGCTGCTGAGAAAAGGATTCAAATCATCGCCCGCGATGCACGCGGCACTACGAAGTTGGAGGACTTCGATCCGGAGAGCGGAAATTGAACCCCCCATCACCCCATATCCCGTCGGGCCGACTGCTGACTTCGATCCAGTCCCCCGACGATGTCAAAAAGCTCGCTCCAAAAGATCTCCCGCAACTTGCCCAAGAAATCCGCAACGAGCTCATCGCTGTTCTTTCCAATACCGGCGGCCACATCGGCCCCAATCTCGGCGTAGTGGAGTTAACGATCGCGCTGCATCGTGTTTTTGAAACTCCAAAAGACAAGTTTGTCTTCGATGTGAGCCATCAGGGCTACGTTCACAAGATGCTCACCGGCCGCCTCGATCGCTTTTCCACTATCCGCCAATACGAGGGACTCAATGGCTTTCTTCTCCGAAGCGAGAGTAAGCACGATAGCTACGGAGCCGGACACGCAGGAACCGCGCTTTCTGCGGCTCTCGGAATGGCCGCGGCACGCGATGCCCTCGGCACAGATGACCATGTTGTTTGCGTTGCGGGGGATGCGGCCTTCACTTGCGGTGTGAGTTTCGAGGCCCTCAACAATGTCGCCGCCACCACGAATAAACTCATCGTTGTCCTCAACGACAACGAGTGGTCGATCGCAAAAAATGTGGGAGCCGTGGCAGATTACCTCAACCGCTTGGTCACGAATCCGAGCTACGTCCATTTACATGAAAATGCCGCTCGATTTGTGGAGTGGATCGGCGGAAAGACAGCTCGCAAAATCGCGCACAAGGCCGAAGCGGGCTTGAAGAGCCTCCTTGCGCCAAGCGTTATTTTCGACGATCTCGGGATGCGTTACTACGGCCCCATCGACGGACATGACATCCCGCTTCTCATCCAGACTTTCGAATTTTTAAAGACGCAGAAAGAGCCTGTGATCCTGCATGTGCTAACCAAGAAGGGCAAGGGCTACGCACCGGCACTTGAGAAACCCGACAAATTCCACGGCCTTGGAAAATTCCACCTCGATACAGGTGAGACCGTGTCCTCACCGTCCCCGACCTACTCGGAAATCCTCGGCGCCAAGCTCGCCGACTTTGCGGACACAAATAACAAAATCGTCGCCATTACGGCTGCCATGCCGACCGGGACTGGGCTCATCCATTTTGCGAAACGGCATCCGAAACGCTTTCACGATGTCGGCATCGCTGAGGAACATGCCGCCATCTTTGCAGCGGGAATGGCAACCCAAGGAATGAAACCGTTTCTTGCGATATACAGTACGTTCATGCAGCGCGCTTACGACATGATCATTCATGACATCGCGCTTCAAAATTTAAATGTCGCTCTTTGCATGGATCGTGCTGGTCTTTCAGGCGACGATGGCCCCACGCACCACGGCCTCTTCGATATCGCCTACCTCAGACCCATACCGGGCTTGATCCAGATGCAACCGAAGGACGAGGCTGAATTCGTCGATATGCTCTGGACCATCGCCAACCATGAAGGTCCGGCCGCCATCCGGTATCCGCGTGGCTCGGGCACGGGCGCGAGTATCGATCATAAACCCCGACTCCTCGAAATCGGTAAATCCGAAGTCCTCCGCCATGGCACGGACGCCGCCATTTTTGCCCTCGGAAATATGTGCGATCTCGCTTTACCTGCCGCTGAAGCGCTCGAAAAGCAAGGCATCTCGACGGCCGTGATCAATGCCCGATGGATCAAACCACTCGACACGACGACACTCGAATTTTTTGCAGGCGGATGCAATGTGATCTGCACGATGGAAGATCATGTCCTTCACAATGGATTTGGTTCAGCCGTGATTGAACACCTTTCTGATCGCGGCCTTACGACGCCGGTCGTCCGAGTCGGTTGGCCCGACCAGTTTATCGAGCACGGCACAGTTCCCATCCTTCGCCAAAAACATGGCCTTACTGTGGAGGCCACCGTCAAAAAAATCCGCGACTCACTTGCTGGAGTGCCATCAAATGCCGTGAACGTTGTTTCTGCCGCCTAAGTCGGCAGTCATCATAATCCAGGTAAGGCGGCAAGATAGCTCGGGTAGACGGGCTTCCAACCACTGGCCCGCAACTTGGCATTGCTGATCCGCTTGCTCGTCCATCCCCGCTTGCGATTCATATCAGCGGGACCGACCGGAGGAAGTTCGCGTTGGTAAAAGCCCGCGATCCACTTGTAAACTTCCGCCTGCGTAGATGGTGTATCGTCACACACATTATAAATTCCTGACGGATTCACGGGATCGGCGAGATGCAGGAGGGCCGCAGCGGCATCATCGCGGTGGATTTGGTTGATCCAACGGTAGCCCCCCGCTTCCAGCAGAGCGGTACCATCCCTAAACTTCCTCAACAACACCGATCGTCCGGGGCCGTAAATCCCTGCCAACCTCGCCACAATACCACCAGCAGTGATAGCGATTCCCTCAGCCTCCAGAAGGATGCGACCAGTCTCACGATCCGGCACGGTTGGAGATTCCTCCGTCACCCATCCCCCATCCGCTTGGGAGTAAACCGACGTGCTAGCGGTAAAAATAACCCGCTCCGGATGGAAAGCGGAAATAAGATGGGACAACCCATCGCGATAAACGGCCCTGTAGGCCTCAGGCCCCCCTTTGCCCGAACTCGCGCAGTGGATCACCAAATGCGGACGCAACCAATCGGGCGGTGCGGAAAATGGCTTTGAAATATCGACGGCCATCACGCGATACGGCCGACCGGCCAGATTAGCAGCGGATTCCTCCGAAGCACAGAGGCCAAGAACGCTCCATCCCTCATTAAAAAATAAACCGGCTGCGGTATCCCCTAGGAAACCACAGCCGGCGAAAACAACCTGTTTCAAGTCCTAGGAAGGAGGGTTGAAATTAAAGCGGATTTTCATTTTCGCACGCTTCGCATTGTTTTTGGCTTTGCGGCGGGTGCGTTGAACGGGCGTTTCGAAAGCGCGGAGGCGACGGACTTCGTCCATGAGGCCTTCTGCATCGATTTTACCCTTTAGGCGCTTGAGAGCGCGATCAATGGGTTCACCTTTTTTTACGATTATTTCCGGCATTATATTCACCTACTTTCTTGAAATTGGGATTTGAATAATAGCTGGCCGCTTCCTAAAGAGTCAAGCAGTGGTTTTTTGCTTTAAAAGCAACCCATTATCAAATCGGGATTTGTATTTCCTGTTGCCCCACTCGCAAGATATCTAGCCCCGTCGGATATTGACAATCTTCCAGCGCACGGCACAACAGGGCACCATCTTATCGCATCCCATGAAAATCATCGCCATCTCGAATCAAAAAGGCGGAGTCGGAAAAACGACCACCAGCGTGAATCTCGCTGCGGCCCTCGCTGAAAAAAAAGCGCGCGTCCTACTCGCAGACATTGACCCTCAGGGTAGCGCCACGAGCGTCCTTCTAGGCAAGGAAGAGGGCGCCCCGAGCATCTACTCCGCCCTCATTGGTGAAAGATCGGCCGTTGAGCTGGTCCTTCCCACACGCATCAAAAACCTCTCCCTCATCCCCTCCGATCTCGATCTCGCTGGAGCGGAAATTGAAGTGGCCAGGATGGATGATCACATGATGCGGTTGCGTGTCGCCTTCGAGAGTCTCCGCAAGCAAAACCTCTTTGATTACCTTCTCATGGACTGCCCACCCTCGCTTGGCATTCTGATGTCGAATGCCCTCGCGGCCGCGGACGAGATCTTCGTTCCCATCCAATGCGAGTATTACGCACTCGAGGGACTAGGTCTCCTTATGGAAGTCACCGAGCGCATCCGAGCCAGCGGAGCAAATCCCTCGCTGTCGATCTCCGGGCTGCTACTAACGATGTTCGATAGCCGCACCAACCTCAATCCCGCTGTCGAAAAGGAAGTGCGCAACCATTTTCAAGAGGTCGTCTACAATACAGTCATCCCTCGCACAGTCCGCTTCGCCGAGGCTCCGAGCCACGGACACACGATCTTCGAGCACGATCCCAACGGCATCGGATCCGTTGCCTACCGCCGACTGGCCAAGGAATTCCTAGATCGCCAGAAAAAAGGCATCACCTTCGTTAACGCGCCGGGGCAGTAATTTTCTTTGCCCCTTCGCAATTTCCCCTCTACAAAAAACACCTGACTTTGCTTAACCCGTCTCCATTTCAACTGAAACTTTTCTGGACGGCCATCACGGCGCTTTCGTGTCTAGCTATTGGCGCTTCTTTATTTCTTGTCGGATCACTCGTAATCATGGGGATTTCTTTTCTCCAACCAGTATTGATCCCCGTCGCCGTGGCAGCAATCCTCGCCTTCCTTCTCGAGCCATTGGTGCGGTTTTTCATCCGATTGCGACTGAGTCGCCTGCTGAGCATCTTTCTCGTCTACATTGCTGCGACCGGTCTCCTTGCGGGACTCCTTGTTTACATCCTCCCACCCGCATACAGGCAAGGGAAAACACTCGTTAAAAACTTTCCCCAGTATTTGCAAAAAACCGAGGCCCTTTCGATCCAGACAATCAATAGCCTTCAACATTTTGCCGAAATCGAGTTTTTCCGTGAGGACCGTTCTATCCAAACGCCGAGCGATCAAGTTTCGGTGATGTTCAGCAACGCCGTCAAGGATGCCGGAACTTGGATTCAACAAAAAATCCCGTATCTGGCCATGGAGTCAGGGAAATTTCTCCAGCGCAGTGTCGGCGGCTTTCTGGGGGTTTTCGGCTTCCTCCTGAGCATGATCTTGGTTCCCATTTTTCTGTTTTTTTTCCTCAAGGATAGCCCCTCCATTGCAGATAATTGGAGTCGCTACCTGCCCCTCCGCGCCTCTCCGCTCAAAAGTGAAATCGTCTCGCTCGTCGTCGAGATCAATTCCTATCTCATCAGCTTTTTTCGCGGTCAACTGATCGTGAGCCTCATCGATGGAGCCATGATTGCGCTTGCCCTTCTCGCGATGGGACTAGATTTTGCGATCCTGATCGGACTCATGGTCGGCATACTGGGGTTAATTCCCTATCTGGGAATGATGATCTGCTATGTGCCTGCGGTGATCATTGCCGCCGCCCAATTCGGAGACTGGACGCACCCGCTCATAGTCACTGGCATATTCGTCCTCGCCAACAATATTGACGGCATTTTTATTGCTCCTAAGATTGTAGGAAAGTCAGTTGGCTTGCAGCCGCTTACTGTAATCCTTTCCGTGCTTGCCTGGAGTTTAATTCTTGGCGGTTTGCTCGGCGCCTTATTGGCCGTCCCACTCACAGCCACCATCAAGGTTCTACTCAAACGATACTTTTGGGACCGCCCGGCGGAGCCGGTTCCATCCACCCCCCTCAATCAAGATCGAGAGATTTAAATTGAATAACGATAGGTTCCGTGTCTTTTTAAATAGTCATTTATCTTATGAAAAAATCTTCACTGATTGTGTTGGGATCCGCGCTGGCTGTTTTCGTCATGGCTGCCTGCGAATCCACGGACAATTCTAACTCTAGGGGATCAAACCGATTTGGGTATCGCGGTTCTTCCGGGGCAACCCAATTCGCCACTCCGACGCCGACACCCGAAGGCTACACCGATCAACCAGTCGTTCCGATCGTTCAACCCGCCCCCGTTTTCGCTCCAACCCCGCCTCCTGTGACTATTGCCCCAAGGGATGTCTCCTTCGGCACGCCAGTTCCAGGCAAGCCCGGATTCGTGACGAGTCCGCATTCGCCCTATGCCGGCTATGTGGACGTGCGTGGGTTTCCGCCCAACACCGAGGTGAAATGCCCCTACTCGGGCAAGATCTTTCTGGTTCCCTGAGCCGTCGCATCGCCATTCTTGGTCCGGGGCTCATTGGCGGCTCCCTCGCCTTGGCATTGAGCCGCATCGGCCAGCCTTGGCAAGTGAACGTGTGGGCACGTCGCGAAGAAGCCGCCACGGAGGCCGCTTCGTTCTTGCCCCTCTGCCGCGTCTCCTGCGATCTGGCGTCTGTGCTTGCTGATTGTGACATCGCCGTTCTTTGCATGTCGCCAAAGGCGATCCAGCACTGCGGCGAAGATTTAAAAAAACATCTTCCTCCATCATCCACGATAACAGACGCGGGGAGCGTGAAGGCGAATATTGTGGAAACCTTGGAAGCCACGTTCGGCGGTCGCTTTATTGGCGCGCACCCGATGGCGGGATCTGATCAAAGCGGGATCCGGGCGGCCCGCGCGGATCTCTTCGAAGGGGCCACTTGCATCCTCACTCCGACTCCCCAATCCGAAGCCAAGGCACTCGAAAATACAAGACAGCTTTGGACAGCCACAGGCTGCAAATTTCGTGAAATGACTCCGCGGGATCACGATCGCGCCGTCGCTCGAGTCAGCCACCTGCCACATGCGGCGGCCTCCTGCCTCGTCCACGCCGCCATAGCACAGGACCCCTCTTTGGCCCATCTGGCTGGTCCAGGATACCGTGATTCCACTCGGGTCGCCGGTGGCCCGGAAGGGATGTGGACAGAAATCCTCTTCGACAATCGCATCGAAGTTATGGAGGGAATCCGCGACTTGCAAAACACGCTCGAGACATTGAAGCTCGCCCTCGAGCGAGGAGAGAAACAGGGAGTTGAGGCCATTTTGGCGGATGCCCGAAAACTCCGCTCCAATCACCCGATTACGAAATGATGGCATCCAAGGAAACAACCACACTCAAATCCCGCAAGGCGGCCCGCATAGATACCGAGATCACCGTCCCACCGGACAAGAGCATCTCTCACAGAGCCGTTCTTCTAGCCTCACTCTCAAATGGAGCCTGCACGATTACCAATTTTTTAGAGGGAGAAGACTGCCAAAGCACCGCAAAAGCCATGCGCCAACTCGGTATTTTTATTGAGTCTCCAGAACCTGGAACACTCGTGGTGGTAGGCAACTCCGGCCGATTTACGAAAGCCTTCGGAGATATCGATTGCGGCAACTCCGGAACGACCATGCGGCTCATGGCAGGCATCCTGTCCGCGCAGGGATTTCGCTCCCGCATGGTCGGTGACGACTCACTTTCGAAGCGCCCGATGCAACGCGTGATCGACCCCCTTCGCGAGATGGGCGCCGAGCTCTCCGCTGATGGCGACAAGTCGTGTCCACCGCTTTGCATCGAGGGCGACAGGGCACTTCACGGCATCACCTACCGTCTTCCCGTAGCAAGCGCCCAAGTGAAAAGCGCCGTTCTTCTCGCCGGTCTCTTTGCAAAAGGGACAACCACGGTGATCGAGAATGTCCGCTCGCGAGACCATACCGAGCGGATGTTCGAGTTTTTCCTCATCAAAACAAAACGTGAGGAAATCTGGGAAAATCCCAACTCTCCAAAAACCCGCCACCTCTTGGAAGTCCGCACCACCATTGAAGGCGGGCAAATCCCGGAGTCGAGGGACTTCGCTATTCCTGGTGACATTTCCAGCGCCGCATTCTGGCTCGTCGCCTCGGCAGCCCAACCTGGGTCGCGCTTATTAGTGAAGGACGTTGGACTCAACCCCACGCGCACTGGAATCATTGACGTGCTCATTCGTATGGGTGCCCGCATTCGCGAGGTCATTGAAACCTCGCTTCACGGCGAACCAGTGGGAAATATCGACATCAAGGGCACCACACTCCAAGCCACCACGATTTGCGGGGCTGAGATCCCAAACGTGATCGATGAAATCCCCGTGATCGCCGTTGCGGCGGCGCTGGCCAATGGCATCACAATCATACGCGATGCGGCGGAACTTCGAGTCAAAGAGACCGACCGCATCGCTGCCGTAGCCTCTAATCTTCGAGCAATGGGTGTGACCGTGGAGGAATTCCCAGACGGCATGGCCATCACCGGCGGTTCGCCGCTCAAGGGCGCTAGGCTTCCTTGCCACGGCGACCACCGCATCGCCATGGCCTTCGCTGTCGCGGGCTTGTTTGCGGAGGGCGAGACCATCATCGAGGATGCCGCTTGCGTGAATACCTCCTACCCCGGCTTTGCTGAAGCCCTCCGTCACATCCAAAAAGGCGGCCACATCAAGGGAAGCACCCCAGTTCTCAGCGGATTCAAATCACCAACACCATGACCATTATCGCCATCGACGGCCCAGCCGCCTCGGGAAAAAGCAGCGTCGCCAAGCGACTCGCCCGCCGCCTCGGATTTTCCTACGTGAACTCGGGCTCGATGTACCGCGCTGTGACATGGGAGTTGCTTCGACAAGGTGTTGATCCCTCCCATTCAGACAGCGTGAAAACCTCCATCGAATCAATGGATCTGGGTTGCGGATTCAATGCCGAGGGCGAATCCTTCATCCGCATCAACGCTCAAATCCCAGATGCCGAGTTGAAAGAAAGTAGCGTCAACAACTCGGTTTCCACTGTCTCCGCGATTCCCGCCGTCCGCCATCTCATTGTCGCACGCCTGCGCGCCCTCGTGAACGAACACGATGTGGTGATGGAAGGCCGCGATATCGGATCGGCTGTTTTTCCCGATGCCCCGCACAAATTTTATCTCGACGCAACCCCCGAAATTCGTCGCCTCCGGCGTGCCGCTGAAGGCCAGACGGACAGCATCGACTTGCGCGATAAACAGGATTCCACCCGCGCCGAGGCGCCACTCCAGATTGCGAAGGGCGCCTGCGTCGTGGACACCTCCCACCTCACTCTCGATGGTGTTGTTGAAAAAATCTTCCAACTTCTTGCTGCCGCTGGTCTTCATCCGCGATGACGATTGTTTACAATATTTTCTATAACCTAGCGAAACTCTTCGCGCGGATGTTTTTCACCATGCGGGTGGTGCATCCCGAACGCATGGTGGAGTCCGGTCCGCTCATCATCGCCGTCAACCACTCGAGCTTCTTTGATCCACCACTGGCGGGCATCTGTAGCCGTCGCGGTGTTTACTATCTCGCCCGCAATACCCTTCTCAAATGGCCTTTCTTCGGTCCGCTTTTTCCCGCGATGAATGTCATTCCCGTCGAACGTGACGGCAACGACATGTCGGCCTTGCGTGAGGTCATCAAAAAAGTGAAGGCCGGTCATGGCATCGTTCTTTTCCCGGAAGGAACCCGCTCGAAAGACGGCCTCTTGCAACCAGCCCGCGCTGGGATCGGCTTGGTGATTGCAAAAACCGGCGCTCCCGTCCTGCCTATGCGAATTTTCGGAGCCTACGATGCCTATCCCAAAAATGCCAAGCGCCTCCACCTTTCTCAAATCACCGTCGTGATCGGCGATCCGATTCACTTTACACCAGAAGAAATTTCCAACCCTTCGCGTGAAACATACCAAAACCTGAGCGACCGGGTGATGCATGCGATCGCCGACCTCCAGATCTCATGATTTCCACCGAACGCGCCTGCGCTCCACTGCCCTACCTCGCCCTCGCGACTCTCTTGCTCTATGTGCTTCTCTCCGCGGCACCCTACATACTTCCCCCAGCGAAGCTATCCGTGAAGGTTATTGCTCCGCCAATCTCGCCCGCAGGGAATTGATTGAATCGCCATGCAGTCCGTATAAATTGGAATTATGTTTAAAGATCACGACTTCAATTACGCGATGGAAAATACGCGCGTCGTGGTAAGCCCGAAAAGCGCCATTGAGACATTCGGAGCCACGCGATTCAGCTTCACCCTCCTTACCGAGCCCTTGGATGAGGTGAACTGCGTGAGGGTTCGTTCCGGCATGATCGAGGCCGAACGCCCTCGGATTCTTTCCCCTTCGCATTTCAGAAAGTTGCTTTTGGATGGCTTCGGTGATGAAGCCCGTGACTATGCCGATTGGCTGGAATCCAACGCTTCCGTTGCCCGCATCCTTCGCTACGGATTCCAATTTAAAAAAACCGACCTTTCCGAAAAAGTGCTCCATGAGTCGATGGAATCCGCCACCGACCGGCTGGAAGATGAGATTCGTGGGATCGCTGACCCCTTCGGCGTTCTCATCGCTGGAGTGGATGACGCTTGGGAGGTTTGCCTGCTAAAATTTTCGATGGAAATGATCCAACGCTCCGCAGGCGGCAACGTCGCCGAGTGGACAAGACGTGGCCTAGTTTGATTTACGTATTTTCATTCTCCTTGGGCAAGGGGTAGAATTCTCAAGTATTTTATGATTTTCAAAGCTCTCACTATTCTTCTGCTCGTCGCCGCCGTTTTAGGCGGGAGTGCCTATTTTGTATACGACCTCTACTACAAAGATAAAAAATTGGACATCATCGAGCAAATGGCACCGCCCACACCGGTTCCCAGCCCGACCCCGGATCAGAGCGTAGCGGCTTGGGATGCACTTAAGCCCACCGCCGCCATGGACACCATCGATGCACGAGAGAGTATTAAAAACTTCATCACAACTTTTCCGGATTCTGTCCGCCTTCCGGAAGCCACCGCCGCACTCGGTCGGATCAATCTCGTCCTCTTTCGGGACACTGGCGCGACTCCCGCGAACACCGTCTACACCGTCAAAAAAGGCGACTCCCTAGCCAAGATCGCCTCTGTTACAAAGAACAACGTCGAGCAGATCTATTGGGTCAATCAACTCTCAAGCACCAATCTCCAGATCGGCCAGCTACTCCTTATCCCCTCGCTCAATACCTCCGCCGTCTTGAACCGAGACAAATCCACTCTCACCGTCTTGAACCATGGGGAATTTTTTAAGGAATATCCGATCGTATCTCTCACTCTCACAGGGGGAGCATCCAAGGGCGAATTCGAAGCCAAGGTCGCTGATCGCGTGGCCCGTAAAGGCGAGACACGCGTCGCTTTCGGAGCCAAAGACTATGCTGAAACCGAGCGGTTCGTTTTACTCAATCCCGGCGGCACGACCATCCGACCCACGCCAACGCCAGCGGCGGATGGCACGATCCCCCCAAACCCACCAGGCATCGTCCTAAGCCTTGCCGATTTCAACGACATCTTCGCCCTACTCAAATCAGGAACCCCACTCACCATCAAATAATCCGCCCATGAGCAAGACCACCTTGGACTTTGAGAAACCCATCATCGAACTCGAGCAAAAGCTCCATGAGCTAAAAAAACAGTCCGAAGATCGCCACATAGATCTTTCAGGGGAAATTGCCATGATGCAAAAAAAAATTGAGGCCACTCGTAACACCATTTACGGCAATCTCAACGCATGGCAACGCGTTCAAATCTCGCGCCATATCGAGCGTCCGTTTTTTCTTGATTACATTCGTCTGGCTTGCACGGATTTCATTGAACTCAAGGGCGACCGCCTCTTTGGCGACGATCCTTCGATGCCAGGCGGCCTCGCAACGATTGATGGTATTCGATGCGTGATCATCGGGCAGCAAAAGGGCCGTGATACCAAAGAAAACCTCTACCGCAACTTTGGAAGCCCGCATCCAGAGGGCTACCGCAAGGCCCTTCGTCTCATGCGTCTCGCCGAAAAGTTTGGCTTACCTTTTGTCGCCCTCATCGACACCCCTGGGGCCTATCCCGGCATCGGTGCAGAGGAACGCCACATCGCCGAAGCCATCGCTGTCAATATCCGTGATATGATGGTCCTACGAACGCCCATCGTCTCCATCGTTATCGGCGAAGGTGGGTCCGGCGGTGCCTTGGGCATCGGCGTGGCCGACCGCGTTCTCATGCTGGAAAATGCCTACTACTCGGTCATCAGTCCCGAAGGATGCGCGGCCATTCTATGGAAACACCGCAAGCATGCAGCCGAGGCCGCCGCCGCCCTTAAACTTTCCGCTCCGGATCTCATCGCGATGGGGCTCGTGGACGGTGTCATCCCCGAACCAATCGGCGGCGCTCACTGCGATCCCGAGGCCGCCGCGAACAATTTAAGAACATCCGTGACTCAGGAATTAAAGACCCTCATGACGATCCCTATCGATCAACTCCTCGCCGCGCGCTACAATAAATTCCGCGCGATGGGAGTCTTCGAAGAATGACCGGTCTGGTTTTTTCAAGATGAGAATCATCGACCGCTACATTGCCTCGGGCGTCCTGCTCACGGCAGTAATCGGCGTATTGATTCTCAGCCTCGTGCTGGTATTGGGAAATATTTTTAAAGAACTCCTCAACGTTCTCATCAATAACCCCGACGTTCCCATTGCCACTGTGCTGGCCTTCATGGCCCTAGTCTTACCGTTCTCCCTTACCTTCACCATCCCTTGGGGCTTTCTCACCGCCATCCTTCTCTTCTTTGGAAGAATGTCCGCGGATAGCGAGCTGGTCGCTTTGAAATCCAATGGCGTGAGTATTCCTAGGATCTGCATGCCCGTTTTTGCGATTGCGATAGCTCTCTCGGCGGTCTGCTTTTGGATCAATGCGGATGTGGCTCCACGGGCCGAGCAGGCCATGACACGAGCTGTTGTGGATATCGCAACCAATAATCCCATATCCCTCTTCCGCGCGGATGAGGTCGTGGATCAGTTTCCAGATCGACGGGTTTATGTGGGTGGTAAGGATGGTAACCACCTAAAAAACATCCTCGTTTTTGAAATAAACGAGGACCAATACCCCACAAAAATGGTCTTTGCCCGCGAAGGGGTTCTCACTCCGGACATCGAAAATTCCCGCCTCTTACTGCGGCTTTTTGATGCACGCTTCGAACAACGAGATGACAAAAATCCGAGCGATCTCTCGAAAATCCAACAGGGTATCGTCATGCAGGAAGGCGTCTTCCCACTCCAGCTCGACAAATTTTTAAAAAATGCGCAATCCAAGAGCCGACGCCTCAGCTCCTACACGCTGCCTGAACTCTTTGACCTACTCTCGAAAACCGATGGGAAAAAACACCTCGAAACGCTGGTGGAATTCAATAAGCGCTTTTCGATTGCCCTCTCATGTATCGCCTTTGCCCTCATCGCCATTCCCCTCGGCGTTACCACCCACCGCAAGGAAACGTCAGTCGGCTTCGGCCTTAGCATTGTAGTCGCATTCAGCTATTTTTTCTTTTTTATCATGGCCGACACATTCCGAGGAAATGCCGCCGCCTTCCCGCAGTTCCTCATTTGGATTCCAAACCTCCTCTTCATCACGATTGGAATCTGGTTGTTCGTCCGCCTTGCTAAACGCTGATATGGCTCAAAAAACCCGCATTCTTCTGAAGTTGGCTTTTATTTTTGGTGCGTTCCTTCTCATGGCATTCGGGGTTTTGCTAGCTTCGATCCAATCTTGGCGTGCAGAAAAAATGAGTGCCCTTAGTGAGCGATCCCAACTGGCTTCCCTCCCTTCCGGCCGTGTGGAATACATTCGGCGCGGCGATGGCCCGACCGTTCTCGTTTTTCACGATACCGGAGGCGGCTACGATGCAGGTTCCCATTTAGGAGGGTTTCTCGAGATGGAGGGATTTGAGGTCCTTGCTTTCTCCCGTCCCGGATACTTGCGTACCCCCCTCTCGATGGGAGATACGCCAAGGAAGCAAGCGGAGGTCGCCGCCGGACTCCTCGAAAAACTCTCTATCCCGGTTGTCGCCGTAATCGGCGAGGGATTCGGAGCCGCAGTAGCCAGCGAATTTGCCCATCTTTTTCCTAATCGCACCACCGCTCTCGTACTGGTATCTGCGGTCACGGCCCCCATGGACGTGCCTCCCTTCGTTCCCCCAACCGACTTCGCCACCATGCGTTTTTTCCGTCACTCTCTCGCGGACTCTCTCGGGCTCGCATTCGACTTTACCACCATTGGCACTCCAGAAGAGAAAACCACTTGGGTGGGATCAATTTTGGATGACCCCTCCCAGTCGGAATATTTCGAAAGTTGGATTGATGCCCTCATACCGACAAGTCCCCGTGCTAAAGGTCTGCACAACGACCTTCTCCAAGTGCCCGCAATCTCCCTTCACCTGCTGAAGGAAGTCCAAGCGCCCATCCTTATCGTGCATGGTCAAAAAGATAAGCTCGTTCCTTTCGTGCAGGCCGAAGCCGCAGCCTCGCTTGTGGACAACGCCCTCTTCCTTCCCCTACCTGATGCTGGACACATCATCTTTCTAGGCAATGCGGCTCGAGGCGCACAAGCTCGGATCACGGAATTTTTGCAAAACCACATCTCCCCCAATTCGCCTACGTCGAGGTAGCCCATGTTAAACAAGACGCAACTCACTCATCTCCCCGGGGGTCTCCGTGTCGCCACCTGCGAAATGCCGTATGCCCAGACTGCCGCCATGGGGATCTGGGCGTCCGTGGGCGGTCGCCATGAACCCGCGAAACTCACTGGAATCTCGCACTTCATCGAACACATGCTTTTCAAAGGAACGCCGAAGCGTTCTGCCCGCCGCATTATGCAGGATATTGAGGGCGTTGGCGGCGACATGAATGCTTTTACAGCCGAGGAACGTACCTGCTACTACGCCACGACTGCATCGGAGTATTTCCCCCGCGTCTGCGATGTGCTCTGCGATATTTACATGAACCCTCTCTTCGCAAAACGGGAGATCGATCGCGAACGAGGCGTCATCGCCGAAGAGATCCTCATGTATCAGGACGAACCGTCGTCCTACGTCCAAGAACTCATGGAGCAAACCCACTGGGACGCCCACCCTCTCGGACGCTCCATCGCAGGAACTCTTGAAAGTATCGAATCCATGACGGCCGAGGATTTTCGCAGCTACCGCAAATCCCACTACAACGCTCCTAGTACCGTCGTCACCGCTTCCGGAAATATCTGCCACGAAGTCGTCGTCGAAAAGGTCGCTGCCGCACTCAATGGACTCCCTCGCGGCAAAGCTCCCGCCGCGAAGCTCTGCCCGCCACCGCGCAAATCCCCTAAAATTGTCACAGCCGCCCGCGATATCCAACAGACCCAGCTATCCCTCGCCCTCCCAGCCATCAGCCACCGTGACGAGCGCCGCTACGCCGCCCATCTCCTTCATGTCATTTTGGGGGCGAACGCGAGTTCCCGCCTCTTTCAAGAAATCCGCGAAAAACGCGGACTCTGCTACTCGGTGAGCACCCACCAAACGACGCTCAATGATGGTGGTTATCTCGGAATATCGGCCGGCCTCGACCGCCGTAATCTCGAAAAATCCCTCATCCTCATCCTCGCCCAATTTGAAAATCTGAGGAATAAAATCATCGGCCTTGCCGAATTGCGGCGAGCGAAGGAATACACCATCGGTTCAAGCCGTATGGCCCTCGAGCGCACATCGAGCCAAAACATGCGACTCGGAAACTCCGTCCTCGCCCACGGCAAAATCGTGGACCCCGAATTCGTGAACGAAAAAATCCGTGACGTCACCCCAGACGATATCCTCTCTCTCGCGCAAGAAATTCTCGATCCCAATCGAATCACCCTCGCTGTCGTCGGCCCGAATCCCGATGAACGCATGCTCAAAAAACTCCTCGGGTTGAAATGAAAGCCGTGATTTTTGATTGGGACGGCGTGGTGATCGATTCCTCCGCTCAGCACGAGCGCGCATGGGAAATCCTCGCCAAGGAAATCTCAAAGCCCCTTCCAGATGGCCATTTTTTGCTCGGTTTCGGAAAAAAGAATCAAGTCATCATTCCGGAAATCCTCGGCTGGGCGACAGACCCCACAACCATTACCTCGCTCTCCAATCGCAAAGAAGAAATCTACCGCGAACTTGTTCAAGCCAGCGGCATTCACGTCCTTCCTGGAGCGCGCGAACTCCTCGCCGCCCTCCTCGAAGCAGGCATCCCCCGCTCGATTGGATCCTCGACCCCGAGAGCCAACCTAGACGCCATTTTTGCAGCGACAGGCCTCGACGCCTTTTTCGACGCCATCGCCTGCGGCGATGATGTCACCCATGGCAAACCCGCCCCCGACATCTTTCTCCTCGCCGCACAGAGACTTCACCTTCCGCCCGCCGATTGTCTTGTGATCGAGGATGCTCACGTCGGACTCGAAGCCGCTCGTCGCGCCGGCATGGCGACACTCGCTGTCGCCACCACAAACCCTCTCGCCGATCTCCAGTATGCCGATGCCGCTGTCGAATCCCTAGCATCCGTAACCCTCGACTTCCTCTTCAATATCAAAAACACCCAATCCTGAGCCAAGGAGGGGTTTCCATCAGCACATCTTTTGCCCTATAAAATCGCCTCCCTGATTTTTGCCATTCCCCTCAAGGGCATTCGAGGATAAAACTCGCTCCATGTCAGATGTCCAGCATCTTGCCGAACGCGCGGCGCGCGCCCAGAAGATCATAGCCTCACCCGACGACTTCAAGGTGTGCGAGGGGTGCGAATCCATCGTCGCCGAGCGCGCGAACACTTGCCCGAATTGCCACGGCTATCGTTTTGATGAATCGCCAGAGCGTGTTGTGGAACAGGCCACTCACCTATCCACACGCCCACAGCAAAGCGTCACCGCGTCGGATTTGACGTAACCTGTGCGCGCTATCTTTACTTGGAATCCTGCTTTGCTTTAGCCTGGGCGGCGAGGAGGTTTTTCAATCGATTCCACCCCGCCGCATTCACCTTCACTGCTTCGCTCCATCGCCCCTCGCGGGCAAGCCGGCGAGCTTTTGCAAATTCCTCTGCCGCCGGACCGCAATCTGCAGCGGAAAGGCGGTAAGACAATGCCTTTTGCTCGGCAATAGCGGAGACCAGTTGGCCATGCTTGCTTTTGTCCTCAGAAAGCATCCAGGCGAACATCTCCAACCTCGTGACAACCTCGACATCATAACCCGCGTTAGTTTGGTCATTGAGAATAACCAGCGCGCGTTGCAATGGAACTAGTGCACGTTCCTGATCGGCACGATCGGCTCCACGTTCAAAGGTGAGAATCGCATCGCTGGTATACCAAGCGTTGGATATCGCTGCAATCGGGGGTAGGCGGTATTGACCTTCAGCGATTCGGTAGAGTGTGAAAAAAAGATCCCGCCTGTTTTTGTTCATTTGAGCGAGCCTCCACACCTCCACTTCCAACTCGCCGATTTGGGCAGGCTCAAACGCATTCAGAGAACTCCGGTGAGGCCAAAAGAAATAACCCGCAACAGCCACCATGCCCACCAGCACGATTTTCAGAAATAGGGACGCCACTATTCCATACTGGTTTAAATGCGGCCGGAGGGCGAATCCAATTTGTGGGGCATTAGCGTGCGATCCAGCGAATCCCACTGTCTTCAAAAAGGGCGGCGATAAGGTGAACTTTCCCATTCTTCATGACGGCACGCGCCCCAAGGGGAAGGCTGCAACCCCCACCTAGGCTTCGCAAGAGATCCCGCTCGGCATTCACGCAGAGAGCGGTATCGATATGGTGGATGGCCTGCAAAAGCAACTTGGTATAGGCGTCGGCCTCGCGGCATTCGACCCCGATCGCACCTTGACCGGGCGCGGGCAACATTTCTTCAATCTCACTCACATGCAGTGACGGAGAAACGAGTCCGTCCCCCAATCGGTCAATAGCCGCACGGGCCAGAATGAGGGCATCCATCGCATCGCTTTCGATCAGCTTGCGCAACCGGGTAGCCATGTTGCCTCGGATCTCGACCACTTGGAGATCCGGACGCAAAAGGAGGAGTTGGTTTTTTCGGCGAAGACTGGATGTGGCGACAGTAGCGCCTTGGGGCAAGCCCTTCCAGCCACCGGGGTGCTTCGATGCTAGGCTGTCGCCCATATCCGCCCGCTCTAGGATGGCTCCGACCATGAGTCCGTCAGGTTGTTCGGTGGGAAGATCCTTGAGACTGTGTACGGCCACATCGACCTCGCCGCGGAGCAGGGCCTCCTCGAGTTCCTTAGTGAAGAGACCTTTTTCCAGCGAACCAGGCGAAGCGAGACTCACATCGAGTCGCTGGTCTCCAGTCGTTTTAATGATTCGTTCTTCCGTAACCAAACTGGGATGAGCCGCGCGGAGCCGCGCGGCAACCTCTCGGGTTTGCACAAGCGCCAGATCGCTTCCGCGTGTTCCAAGAATCATTTTTTTCATCGTATGGCTCCCGGGTGATTGCGCATCCAGTGAAGGAAGTCCCGCACATGGCGATCGATCATTTTCTCGCATCGAGTGACCTCGCCTTGTCGAACTTCGATGGATTGCCGCGCAATTTGTTCCAATGAATCGATATCGTAGAGGTAAACATTTTCGAGATCATTCACGGACGGGTGCACATCTCTTGGAACGGCCAGATCAATAATAAACAACGGACGTTCTTGATGACTTTGCATGATCGCCTCCAACTTTTCACGGGTCACAATCGGGTGAGGTGCCGCCGTCGAGCAAATCAGAATATCGACCTCATCAAATGCGGTGTGCCAGTGATCAAAATGCACGGCGAGTCCACCGATCTCGTCGGCAAGCGCAGCGGCGCGGTCAAACGTGCGATTGGCGACAATCACGGTTCTCACGCCTCGGGAGACAAGGCTACGCGCGACCCGCTCGCTCGTATCGCCCGCCCCGAGAAGCATCACTTTCCTCCCACTCAAATCGCCGAATATTTTGCCCGCGAGATCGACAGCCACCGATCCAACCGAAGTCGATCCCCGCGTGATCTGGGTTTCGCTCCGTACCTGCTTGGCCACACGAAAGGCATTCTGGAAAAGTTTATTTAGGTGGACATTTGTTGCCCCAAATTCAAAGGCCGCAGAATAGGCCTGCTTGATTTGGCGAAGGATCTCGGTCTCTCCAATGACCATCGAATCCAACCCACTCGCGACCCGAAAAAGATGCCGAATACTCAAATGGGAATCGTGCGTGTAGAACGGGGCCTCCGTGACACCCGCCCGCTTATCGATGAAGCGCCGCATCCCATCCATCACTCTCATCGGACACACACTCGCTGCATAAAACTCCACGCGATTGCAGGTCGAAACAATCACTGCGCCAAAAAGGCCATCGATCGTGCGCAACTGCGCCAAGGATTCTTGAAGATCGTTGCTTCCAATAGCAAATTTCTCACGCACCTCGATGGGCGCATTGTGATGATTGATGCCAGCGCAAAGGATCGTCATTTGGGATTCGAGAGGTGCTGGATGACTGGCAGTGTGAGCAAAATGAAAATAAAGACACCGACCGATAGGATCGCTGTGCGCTTGGGTGCCATGGTGTGGATTCCACGCAAAAGAACCATCAACGCATAGGCAGCCCAGATTCCTGCTGACGTCCAGAATTTCAGCGTATTCACCTGCATGCCGCTGGCAAATCCGGCAGCAAAGCTGACAGAAAGAAGGATGAGCCCGAGCCAAATCAAACGCGCATTAGCGATGCCAAGGTCGGTGATGGGCGGTAGATTATAGAGCAGCGTGCCGCCCTTGCGTTTTTTGAGCTGACGATTCTGCAGCAGATACATGAGGCCAGCCACGCCCGCGAGAGCGAACGCCCCATAGGAAATGATCGAGACCGCTGCATGAAGCTCGATCCAGTGATCCCGAAAAAGGCGCATGTGAGCGTCTTTATTGATCGGAGTGATCTGCGCAAAAAGCAAGATGCCCAACACCAGCGGGGACGTGAATGCACCAAGCAACGAAAGCCTATAGGCCGAACCGACCACAAAATAGATCAGAATGGTCGACCAACTCATAAAAACGAGCACGTCGAACAACGAGTTAATCGGGCAGGAACGCTGCACCTCACCGCGCATCCACAAATCGGTCGAGAGGAGACCGAAGGCCAGAATCATCATTACGAGATTGAAGATCCCAGGCTGCACCCGCCCCGAGCCAAGCTTAAAAAGCGTGTGTCCGAAACTGCTTAAAAGGCAAAACGTCGCTGAGGCTAGTAGGTAGGCTTCCATCGAATTCGATCACATTATGCAGATTGCACCGATGAGATTCAATGCCCGCCTCCTGCCCACTGCGGCAAGCAGGGAGCTTGGAAGAGCGAGCATTCGCGGAGGCCTACTCTGGCTTGATCTCGTCTTTAATGACGTGGACCTTGGTGCGAAGGATGTCGACATCTTTGAAAGGAAGAATCGCGTCAATCTTGGCCTTGCGGATGCCGTTTTCGCTAGGAAGTTCGACGACCGCGCCAGCGGCAGCACCGAGGAGTCCTTGAGCAATACCGGCCTTGTAGGAAACGATGCCGAGATCCGGCGCGCTATCCCACGCTCCGAGAATGGTGAAGGTGTCTTTGTCCCCATCCCCGTAGGTCACGGATACAATGGTTCCGATGGACACTTGCGCCGTATTGGGATTTTCAAAATCGGTGCCTCGGGCCATGACGAGTTCTTTTTCCATTTCGGCGCGGCGGCGTTGGAGCACGCGCTGGTGTTCCTTGGCGGCTTTGAAACCCGCGTTTTCGCGAAGATCGCCTTGTTCCTTAGCGATATTGATGTCGCGAAGGTTTTGTGGGATTTCTTTGGTTGTGATGTGGTCCAAATCCGCCTTGCGTTTTTCCAAGCTAGGCCATGAAACCGTGAGGCTCTCCGCGCGATCATCGGGATTGTCACCCGTGATCATATTTTGAGTCTCGGGGTAAAGTTTCACGATGCGGGCCATTAGCGACCTCTTCGACAGATCATCAAAGACCGGCGTGAGCATGAGCTTGCGCATGGAGTCGCGAACCACATCGCGACTGGCTCCAGCAAGGAGCTCGCCGAGAAGTTCGCGGTCATCGATGAGAAGATCACGAAGACGGGTGCTCCGTTTTTCGGCGAGCATGTCAGACTCAAGGGCACTGAATACGGTGCTCAGAAGCTCTGCATTGAAAAGGGAAGGGAAGTCCCCACCTCGCTCACGGCAAAGCCAGATGAGCAGTTCCGCCGAGATCGAGCGCTCGCTGATCCAGCGTTCAATCGAGGAGAGAAAGAGCGCCTTGCGGTCGTGTTTCTCAAAAAGCTTATGGATATCCACGATCAATCGACCCGCAGCTTCACGCAACAGGCGAAGAGCTTTGTCCGACCACGCATCACCAAAGGCCGCATCGAAGGCCTCGAGAACACGCTTCTGCTTCGCTCCGGGAATCGACGTGAACAACTCGGGCAGACGGGAAACCTCGACAGTCAGAATCGATGCGACTGTCGGGGCATCTTCAGACGATTTGAGATCCGGGAACTTTTTAAGCAATTCATCGCGGGTGAGAAGCATCTCGCACGTTGCGGCAGGCTGAAGCTTGCGGAGACGTGAAGCGGACTCCTCTATTGTGGCGAGAAGGGCTTGTAGCTTGTCTGCGTGAGGCGCAAGATCATCGAGGAATTTTGAGATTTGATCGAGAGCGATGAGCTGATCCTTGGCATGACGGGCATCAGCGAAGGCGTCCAGAAGACCGAGCCCGCTATTTACTGGGACTTCCAACAAAACGAAAGGATCGGTTTTTTTAGTCGGAATTTTGAAATGCCCATCGTCTTTCATTTCGCGCTTGGCCTTTTCCCACCATTTTTTAAATCCACCCACAGTGTAAACTTCGGGCGTGAGAAGCGCTGTGAACTGATCGGCAGTAGCGCTACCGCCTAGATCGCGAAGGATCTGGCGAGCGAGATCGGCAGTATTCGCCTCGGCTAGCGCCTTGACGCCGGCGGGGTTCGTTTCCTTGAGAGCGATAATGTGCGTGGAAGAAATCGGCGTCAGTGTTTCAGTAGCATAAGCGATCTGCATGGGATGCTTTTGCCGAGTTTTGAAATCAATCAAGATCTGGTCGCTGCTCAAGCTCCACTCCGCGACACGTCCGAATCCCCAGCTTTTGTGTGTGCAAAAGGATTCCGGCGCGAGGCGGTCGAGCTTTTCAGCGGTTTTCTTATCGAGTGTGCCGCTCTCAACGGCCTGGGCTAGTTCGTCTGTCATCCCTCCTTTGTCACAGAAAATGCCTACTGCATGCAAGGGGAAGAAATTAAGACCCGCGTGCAAACATGGGTTAGGATGCAGTTTTCTCTTTGCCAGAAGGTGCCAGACATTCAATGTCTCTGGTCATGAATACTGCTGTGGAACAAGTGCTGGTCGTGCGAAGGGATTTTTTTGACAAGTTGGGAAGCTTCCAAGGCCTGTGCCCGCGAGTGGAGGATTACCTTCCCGCTTTTCTTCTCAAGGAGAACAATTTTTTTGTTCCTCGGCCTTCTGCGGAAGAGGATCCCACGCTCAAGCAGATCATTCCTTACGCGGTTTTTATGCACGGCGATCGGATCCTTCATTACACACGTGGAGCAAAATCCGGCGAAAAACGACTCGTCGCGAAATCCTCCATCGGCATCGGGGGGCATGTGAACGACACCGATGAAAATCTTTTACACTTCGACCAATCCACCTACCACAA
>CAMDOJ010000007.1 GCA_945903555.1 Chthoniobacter flavus | reverse complement strand
TGCCGAGGTTCCAGGGCGCGTTAGTGCGATCCAAGCCGTTCGAACTGCGATCGTGGTTGAGCAAATCCGTCTGAGTTTGGAGGCTTTTCCTGTTGCGGTGATTAAAACGGGAATGCTTTATTCGACGGCGATCATCCGCGCGGTTGCCGACGAACTGGCGGCGATGAAAAAATGCCCACCGCTTGTCGTAGATCCAGTAATGGTCGCCTCCAGCGGGGATTCGCTTTTGCGAGCCTCGGCGATTCAAGCCTACCGGGAATGGATTTTTCCTCTCGCGACACTGGTCACTCCGAATCTGGATGAGTTGAGGATTCTTTCTGGGATGCCTTGCCGTGACATTGAGGAGATCAAATCCGCCGGTACCAGCCTTGTGGATCGTTACGGTTGCGCCTTTCTTCTCAAGGGCGGGCACCTGCGCACAAAAACAGCAACTGACATCCTAGCCCCCCCAAAAGGATTTGAGGTTTTCTGCGCGCCCTTCCGCCGAAATATCGACACTCATGGAACGGGATGCACTTTTTCCGCTGCGATTGCGACCGGTCTGGCTTGCGGTCAGTCGCTCCCTGAGGCGGTCGGTCAGGCTAAAATCTACATCACTCTCGCCATCGAAAATGCCATTCAGTGGAAAAAAACAACAGCACTCGACCATCGTATTAGGCTCTGATCGAGTCTGTCGCATCCCCTTTGTTATTCTCGAATGCAGGGGCGATATATCGATTGCTGTAAAACCGAAAACGGATATTCGACAGAATCGAAGCGCAGTCGAGGAACACCCGCGCGATAGCGCATAGCGAAAGACAATCGAGCGCCGGGGCAGGCGGCGAGATAGACTAACCGAAGGTTGGCCCGAAGGGCGAGCTGAGCGGGAGCGAACGAGTCAACAGTGTAGCTCAGAGAGGGCAATCGAAGCGCAGCGTAGAACGACTCCTGCGGGCAGCCCTGCAGGGGTGAGGGGTAGCCGAGAATCAATTTACAGAATTTAAAAATTTGGATGGAGGGACTTGTCGCTACTCATACCAAAAGCCGCTTGCTGTTGGATTGTAGTAGAGGGGCACAGCGCGTCTCGCCTGTGTGCTGAGGTCTGCTCCTTTGGTTCCGATGGGGAGGGCGCGAGAAAGTAGACCAGTGTCCACACGGCCGAGACGGCCATGCCCCCCTTTTCCGCTGCAAAGTCTAATTTCAAAGGGACAATGGTATGAGAGGAAATCCTTCGGGCCGATCCTGTCGGGCTTCTACTTGAAATCAGCCACCCAATTCCGTTCCCTCGATCAACAACCGCTGGAGTTCAAGCGCAAGGAATAGTCCACACGGCCGTCGATCCGGATATCGTCACCGATGCGAGTGTAGGTGGGATTGGTCAGTCTGATCGCGCTCTCGTTGGTTTCCACCCCACATCCCCCGACGGAGGGTGTTTCCCCACCAATGAGAACCGGGGCGACATAGAAAACGATATGGTCTACGAGACCTTCGTCAAAAGCCTCGCCAAGCGTGCGCCCGCCACCCTCGATCAGCACTTGTTCGATTCCGCGGCGGCCCAAATCTTGCATAACCTCTCGGAGAGATTTGCTCTCAAAGAGGAGTGTTTTTTCCCTGTGTTCGTCGGTGAGTAAGTGGCAGTCGGGCGGAAGATTTCCCGAGCGTGACCAGACAACGCGGAGGGGTTGCTGCTTCACCGGAATGCCACGAACAGTGAGGCTGGGGTTGTCCGAGCGAACAGTTTCCGCTCCCACAAGGATAGCTCCGCTGGTGGCGCGCAGTTGCATGGCATCCTTCCTCGAAGCCTCGGAGGTGATCCATCGTCTCCCTTTCGGTGAGCCGATGCGGCCATCGAGACTCATGCCCGTCTTCGCGATCACATAGGGGAGGCCGGTGAGGATCCATTTATTCCATGCCCGGTTGAGGGAGGCGCATTCAGGCTCCAGAATGCCCGATAGAACCTCGATTCCCGATTCGCGTAAAATAGTGTCGGCTCGTCCGGCATTCTTGGGATTGGGATCGCGAGCTCCATAGACGACGCGGGTGATACCAGAAGTGATGATCGACTCGCAGCAGGGGGGAGTGCGTCCGTGCGTCGAGCATGGCTCCAGAGTCACATATAAGGTAGCTCCCTTCGCTGAAGATTTGTTTTTTAAAGAGCGAAGGGCTTCGATTTCCGCATGGGCGCAGCCAGCCGCTTGATGCCAACCTTTGGACAGAATGCGGGCATTTTTAGCAAGGACGGCACCGACAGCCGGATTCGGAGAAGTTTTTCCCATGCCCTTTCGCGCCTCCTTGAGGGCGAGTCGCATCATTTTCACATCTATGAGTGTGGGTTCCGAGTGCTTCATTAGAGATGAGAGACTAATCGGATCTTTCATTATCACAAATTTGGCCTGAAGGCGAGCGGTGCAAAGCGGGCACGCTGGGCGGGTCTATCTGAAAGTGGAGGGCGGCCGATTTAAGCCTTGGATGGCTTTACTGCTTTTTTGACCACGCGACGTGGTTGCTTTGAAGCGGATTTTCTGGAAGCGGGCTTAGCGCTTTTCTTTGAGGTTCCGGTCAGCGAGCCGATTTCGAGTTTTGTCAAACGGCGGCAGGCACCGAGGGGCATGCGGTCATCGCGAAGTTTCCCGATGCGAGTGCGGACCAATCGCTCCACCTCGTAGCCCAGACTGTAAAACATGAGACGAATCTGGCGCTTGATCCCTTGGCGCAAAATGACCTGAAGGCGCTTGGTGGACACGATATGAACACGCTCAAAACGTCCGCACCCACCTTCAATGTAGATGCCTTTGAGAAGTGTAGGAATATCCTCAGGTTTAAAATCCTTATCGAGGTTGACTTCGTATTCCTTTTCGATCTCGTGGCTCGGATGGGTGAGCTTTTGTGCCAGAGCCCCATCGTTCGTGAGTAAAAGAAGCCCCTCGCTCTCTTTATCCAGTCGACCGACATGGCAGAGGGTCGAAAACTCGGGCGGTAGAAGATCGTAAACGGTCCTGCGTCCACGCTCATCGGATCGTGTGACAACAAAGCCCTTAGGCTTGTTAAGAAGGATATGGACAGGAAGGGCGGCCCGGACGGGGCGACCTTTGACACGAACATCGTCACCATCTTCGACTTGTGTGGCAAGTTGATCGATTTTGTGTCCGTTGATGACGACGGCTCCGGACGCGATAAGTGCATCGCAAGAGCGACGTGAACCGAGGCCGGCTGCCGCTAAAAAGCGATTCAGCCGCATATGGGAAACGAGAGTTTAATCTTCGGGCTTGGTTTTGGGAAGACCGATGACGCGTTGACCGTCTTTGAACTGACCGCGCTTGCGGAGCAGGTCAACACGTTCAAACCGCTTTAACACACTTCTCTTGGCCTGGATGGCGCTCTTGCCTTTCAAACTTGGATGCTGGCTCATAAATTTATTGGAGGCGTAGAGTGCTGGCCTTGGCGGGGAAAATCAATCGCTTTTTACGAAATCTTGAAGTTTTATTTTTTGAGGGCATCCCTGATCTCTTCGAGAAGGAGCTCCGATTTCGTCGGCGGTAGGGCTTCGACGGGCATTTCTGGATGGCGTTTGATTTGATTAACGATCTTCACAAGCGCAAAAACACAGGCAGCAACGATGAGAAATTCGATCATCGTATTTAGAAAAATCCCATAGCTGATGACCGGTGCGCCTGCTTCTTTGGCTTTGCTCAGGGAATCATATGTTTTTCCGTCGATCGAAAAAAACAGGTTACTGAAATTGACGCCTTTGAGGATTGCCCCGATCGGCGGCATGATCATGTCCATGACCAAGCTGTTGACGATTTTCCCAAATGACGCACCGATAATGACACCGACAGCAAGGTCCACAACATTCCCACGGGAAATAAAATCTTTGAATTCCTGAGCGATCTTCATGCAACGATGGAAAGAGAAACTAACTCCGGCGTCTATGGGAAAATAACCTCGTTACGACGTTCGTCGCCCGAATGAGAATAGCGGGCGGAGTTTGTGGCTAGTTGCCGAATTTTTTTCGAAGCCAACTGAGTGGGAAGCGGTCACCTGGGCAATCTGTGGGCTTCGGGTTGATTTGCTTGTGACCTAGAACTGTAGCGGACTTGCCTTTGACCTTGCCTACACGGTCGCGGAGGTAGGTGCAGAGTTCGTCGAGGGCGCCAAGTTGATCCTTGGTGGGAGTATCTCGATTGAGATCGCCTACGAGACAAATGCCGAGAGCGATGTCATTCAGGTAATCGCTCGCAACATGGCCTCCATTGATTTGCCTTGTCCAGCGGTTACCAATTTCGATCTGTCCATTGCCGGAAGAATTTCCATTTCCGATGACGAAGTGGTAGGCAAGGCCGTTTTGCATTTTACGCACGCGCCGGTGATACACATCGAAAACCCGCGCGTTGCCTTGGCGGGTGCCACTATTGTGAACAACGATGTATTTCCAACGTCCACGCTGAACTTGCGCGTTGTCGATGGCTTTTCGTAGTGAAGGGGAAAGGTAGCGCCACCTTTTCATGAAGATACCAAAAAAGGATCGGGTGGGCGCTTCGTTACCTTCTTCCTCTTGGGCTCCAGATTTTTCGATGAGAATCGGCGCAGCGAGTTCGCGCCCGTCTGGGGTTTTTCCACTTGGGATTTGGGGGTGGAATAACGACGGTCGTGATAATTTGAAAGTGCCCGAGGGAGTCGGCGAAGGAGCAGGAGCGGGTTGAGTCTCCCCAGGGATTAAAATAAAATCATCGTTTATAGAGAATAGGGCATCGGACTGTGGTTCCTCGCGATCGGGTTTGCTGGCGGACGATTGAACGGGTTTTTGTTCAGGTGTTTGTTTGCTTTTCTGGGTTGGAGATTTTTTGGGGGTGGGACTTGGAGAAGGTTTCGATCTCGTTGGGGATTTACTTGTGGACTTCGATGTCGATTTTTTGTTGGAGGAGGAACTGGGCTTCGATGTCGACTTCTTGTTGGAGGAGGAACTTGGCTTTGATGTCGATTTTTTGTTGGAGGAGGAACTTGGCTTGGATGTCGATTTTTTGTTGGAAGAGGAACTTGGCTTGGATGTCGACTTTGGCTTGGGGCGTGGCTTCGTCGAGGAAGATAACTTGCTGACGGGTTTGATCGTCTCGCGTGATTTGATAAAAGCGGCTTTTTTCTGTTCCTCGCTCATTTGCGCGCGGAGGCTCGACGGAAGCCCCCAAACGAAACAAAGAAGAACGATTAAGCTGATGGATTTTGAAGTCCGCACGCCGAAGGTTAGCAAGGTGAGAACCATTTTCAAGATCATGCGTCAGTTGGAAATATAGGGGTCTAATTCCCTCATTGTCTCCCGCAGGGCGCGATAGCCGAAGTGGCCTTGGGGAACACGAAGGAGTTGAGATCCTTTCCAGTGGGCACAGAGACGCTCGAGGTCGTCGAGCGGCGAGATGCGGTCGTAGATCCCTGCGGTGATGAGGACCCGAGATGTGTCGCAGAGGGTCAGTGCATTGATTGGAGATAGGAGATGATCCATCGCCTTGGTATTGCCTGGAGCGTGGCCGCGGTCGCGAAGTTCGCGGCGCATCATGGCCGCGCCGGGATTCTCCCATACGGCTTTCTCGGGGTTTACGATCGGCTGGACGAGGGCAATGAAGCGGAAGTCTTTTTCCAACACGGAAAGAAGCGCTCCGATCCACCCCCCGTAGCTCGTCCCGATAAGTCCGAATTCCATTGTGCCTCGGGCGCGCAGAAGCGTCATGAGTTGGCGAAGCTCGATCACGGCCTGTCGAAGGCCTTCGGCGTTCCGGACAAGATCGGCAGTGATGGCGAGTTCCCCGTTCCATGTGTGGGCGGGAGTGCGGGAGTAGTGGTAGGGCAGATGTGGGAAGGCGACATTCCATCCAGCCGCATTGAAGCGCATGGCCAGCCGCCGGTAGCCGACATCACTCGCGCTCATGAGTGCGTGAAGAAGAAAAACGGTGGGCGCTGCAGGGTCACTCGCCGGATAAAATCGCACACGGGCTCGGTCATTTTGAATGTGACCGGAGGGTCGAGGGGTATCCCATTCGATCCACGTGCTTCGCTGGCTTGGGCGGAGTGCGGGCTGGATTCGAAAAAAATCCTCACGGCTGAACGAAGAATATTTGTCGATGTAGGAGGCGAGTTTTTCTTTTGAGCAGGCGTCTGCGCGGCGTCGCCATTGAACAAGGTTCATCATGTTGCACATGGTTCCATCCACCATCCATGAGAGGATCTTGGAGGCGCTCATGGTTCGCTCATGCGTTCCTGCGGGGAGTGCGGAAGATCGTCCAGCGTGAGCCCGCAGGTGCGGAGCAAGGTGTCTTTCAAGTCCATTATCGCGAGGCAAACTTCATTGCGGATTTTTTCCCTAGCGGCTCCTCGACCATCTGCGTGTGTAGGAAAAATAGGTTTACCGATGGCGATGTAGACTTTTGCGCGTCGCCAGGGCATCCAGTTGCGAATATTATAAAGTCGGTCGCTGCCGAGAATGACAACCGGAACGACCGGACAAGCTGCCCTACAGGCGAGTAGAAATGCGCCTTCGCGGATATCGGCTCTCGAGAGCATGGAGTTTGCGCCGTCACGAATGCCTCCTTCGGGAAACACGCCAATCATCCGGCCTTTTTCGAGTCTGGCCATCGCCGCGCGCAGGGCCGAGCGGTCGTCGCCTTGGCGGTCCACAGGTATCACGTCGAGCCAAGTGAATGCGGTCCTCGACCAACCGGCGTGGAAAAGTTCGACCATCGCGATCCAGTCGATCTTGCGGGGCAGCCAACCGCTGAGTAATGGGGGGTCGAAGTGGCTAATGTGGTTCGAGACCATCACGCAGCTCCCGTTCGGAATTTCCCCAAATGTTTGAACTTTTACGCGGGCTCCGAAAAGAAGGATGCAGCGGAGGAGGGTGACGATCCCGTAATAAAAAACGGAATGAAATGCATCACGCAGCCTCATTCACTCGGCGGTTAGGGTAAAATATTTTTGTTGTTTGGGAGTGATTGTTCGCCCGAGTTTATTCAGGACGAGAAGCATGTCTTCCCAGACCTTTCTTTTCTCGGTGATCGATTGATTGCGAAGCAGGTAGGCGGGATGGTAGGTGACCATTACTGGAGTACCATTGAAGTCCAGCCACTTCCCGCGAAGGTCTCGCAAGGGCCGGGTCTCACCGATGAGTCCTTCCGTGGCTGTGGCGCCGAGGGCCACGATGACTTTGGGCTTCACGAGCTCGATTTGTTCCCGCAGCCAAGGCAGGCAAGTCGCCATTTCGTCAGGCTTTGGCTTTCGATTACCGGATTCGCCCTCAGGCATGTCGGGTCGGCACTTCAGCACGTTGGCAATGAACACATCCGAGCGCTCAAAGCCCATGGCCTGCATGATTTTTGTAATGAGTTGTCCGGCCTTACCGACAAAGGGCTCGCCTTGCGCGTCTTCATCCGCGCCGGGTGCTTCGCCGACGAACATCAACTCCGCTTGCCGATTCCCTACACCGAAGACCACCTGGGTGCGTGAGCGAACAAGATGGGCGCATTTTTGACAGGTCAGAATGGCTTTTTCGAGTTCCTCCCACGTCCACACCCGGGATTCTGCGGCGGGTGCGGTGGAGAGGCTTTTCGTGGCCTTGGCCGCCTCACGGAGTCGCGTTAAAGCGGCACGGGATGCTTTGGGGGCGGGTTTGATTCCGGTTTTCAATTCTTGCAGTAGAGGCAGGGCTTGAGAAAGGGCCTGCTGAAAGTCTTCACTCATGGGGAATTGGTTTAACAAGCCTAGGGGGGTGCGGCTAGTCCGGAATTTTTATTTTGAAGCGTGGATTTATGTTTCCGGCGGAGAGGCGGCACGGCATAATCCGCGTGAACCCTTTCTTATTATTATCATGGCCAAATCCGACGACGCACCCCTATCCGAAAAAGCAGCCGCAGCCCGGCTCAAAAATCTTGATCTCGCGATACAGCAAATTGAAAAAGACTATGGCAGTGAGGCCATCCGCCGGCTGGGCGATGCGAGCGTCTCCCAAGTGGAAAGCATACCGACGGGAAATATCATGATTGATCGCGCCCTCGGGGTCGGTGGTTTCCCGCGCGGCCGAATCATTGAAATCTATGGCCCGGAAAGTTCGGGAAAAACAACGCTCACGCTGACTGCTATCGCGCAGGCTCAGAAATTGGGTGGCTTGGCGGCCTTCATTGATGTCGAGCATGCTTTGGATCCGCTCTATGCCCGCAAACTGGGGGTGAATCTGGATGAGTTGCTCGTTTCCCAGCCCAGCTCCGGCGAAGAAGCTCTCCGCATCTGTGAGACGTTGCTTCGCTCCAACGCCCTCGATATTATTGTTCTCGACTCGGTGGCGGCATTGGTGACCAAGTCCGAACTCGAAGGTGAGATCGGCGACGCTGTTGTTGGCGCTCAGGCTCGACTCATGAGCAATGCGCTCCGCAAGCTCACATCGTTCATTTCGAAGGCGAACACAATCTGCCTTTTCACAAACCAAATTCGTGAAAAAATCGGCGTCATGTTTGGCAATCCCGAGACAACGCCCGGCGGCAAGGCCTTGAAATTCTACTCCAGTATTCGCGTTGATATTCGCCGGATTGGTGCGATCAAAACGAACGATGGCGTGGTCTCCGGAAATCGCACCAAAATCAAGGTGGTAAAAAACAAGGTTGCAGCGCCATTTAAAGAGGCTGAGTTCGACATCATGTATAACGAGGGTATTTCAAATACTGGGTCGCTTCTCGATCTGGCATTGGAAAAAGGCATCGTTGAAAAGCGGGGTTCTTGGCTCAGCTACAAGGGAAGCCAACTCGCTCAAGGTCGTGATGCGGCCAAGGAAGTCCTCAAAGGAGATGCAAAAATCTACTCGGAGATCGAGGCCGAGGTTCTCGCCTCTCTCGAAGTTTAGTGGCCTGATTGTCAGTGGTCGGCAGTTTGTGTCGGCCCTGACTTCTGTTGGATATTCTGAATTGCGGATTGGATTTCGCTTTTCTGGAGGGGAGAGAGGGAGCCCTGTAAAGCGCTTTCGTAATTGGCCAAGGCTTGAGAGGCGAAGCCCTTTCGCGCCCAGGCTTGACCGAGATAAAGGTGAATGGGGGATGTTGCTTGGTTCGCTTTTGTTTCAAGTGCCAGCAATCTTTCCAAGGCATCGATTTCGGCGGTAAAATCATTGTTGGCTTCGGAAATTCGGGCTTGGAGTTGCAAAATCTGAGGGTCGAGCGGATTTTGTCTTATTAGGCGCGCACTTTCCGTGGCGGCCTGAGAGATGAAGTTGGATTCCAGGAGTGCTAGCGCCAGCAAGTAGCGGGCTTGCACCGAGTCAGGAGTCAGATGAAGTGCAGATTCGGCGTTTTTTTGAGTTTGGGGCCAGCGCTTTTGTGAGGCCGCGAGCATGGCTGAGTTGACCAATACGTTGGAATCCGCGGGAAAAACTTCGATGGACTTCTGCATCATCTGACGAGCCTCTGCCTGACGATTTATTGCGTTCAACACAAGCGCGCTTTGGGAAAGGAAAATCGCCTTGCTGCGGGGATCACTGAAAGAGTTTGGGTCTCCGGCTAATTCCTTCGTAGCGGGGTTGCCGCGCAAATAAAGAAGACCGTGATTATCCGTTCTGGCCAGATACCAGTTGCTCGACAAGCTCTCTACGAGAGGACGAATCTCGGTAATGCGATTTCCCGTAAAAATGAGAGCAGAAAAAGGTTCGCGGCGATCTTCCTCCCGCCAAATCGGAAGCGTAGCACACATCTTCCTGTTCAGCTCTGGAGAGGGAAGCCTTGCGAACAGGCTTGGTGCGAGGAGGGCGGCGTGGGCGTAACTAGGGAGATTCACGAAAACTCTGCCCCCCGACTGGACGGCTGCTTCAAATAATTCGACAGGCACAAGAAGCCTCAAGTCACGAATGTCGTTTTTTCTCGCCCTCATTGCGTCACTCGTCCCCCAAGCCACCGCGGCAACGGAGGTGATAAAAAAGAGGGTTCCCAATAGCCGCGAGGAAAGCCCCCGGGCTGAAAAACCGATCAGCACGAGGAAGAGGCAACAGGGAAAAAAAACAACGAAGGCACGCGCCCAATCCGCTCCGGGCCATCCCGCAAGCCGATACGAAGCGGCAATAAGATCATTGATGAGGCTATCATTTCCCGGAAGTAAGCCGTTTGAGGTATGCGCGACCGATTCGGCTCGAGAGAAAAAGCACGAAGAGGCCATCGCTCCGGAGGTCAGCACGCTCGTTGCGATAATGAGAAATGGGTTCTTCACAAATGTGGTGGATTCGTCGGTTGCCAATCGCGGCAGACATGTTTAGCTTTCGCCCATGGGACTCCGCACGGCAACCTTTACAATTATCATTATGAGTTTTTTTGGATTTGGCAGCAAAGTAAAAGCCTTAGAAGTCGGTGATCAAGCACCGGTCATTGTCGTGGTAGATCAAAGCGGGACGGATATCAGCTTGGCCGATGTTTATGCCAAGGGACCTACGCTGGTTTACTTTTATCCGAAAGCCGATACGCTCGGTTGCACGGCTCAGGCCTGCTCGCTTCGCGATTCTTTTGCGGACCTAAGTGCCGAGAACCTTCAAATCCTCGGTGTAAGTCGGGATTCCTCCGAATCTCAAAAGAAATTCCAAGGGAAATACAATCTCCCATTCACTCTCCTCGCCGATCTGGACGGCAAGGTGGCCGAGGCTTTTGGCGTCCCCTCTATTCTCGGAATGCCCGTCAGTCGTCGACAGTCCTTCATCGTGAAGGGTGAAAAAATCGTCTGGAAATCCGCTTCGGCTAAAACCGGTGACCACGCCGCCGAAGTTCAAGCTGCACTGGATGCGCTTAAGTAGCTGAGCTAGTCAGTCCGTAGCCTTTTCCAGGAACCGCTTCAATTCCGCAAGGCTCCCCCGCCGGATGACCATGAAACACATGTCCGCATCCCGCCGGAGAGCGAGTGCATTTTCCGTGTCGAGTTGCACGTAGCGCCAAGAAGCCTCGGGAAAAATGTTAATTTCATTCGGATGGGAGTTGAAGGAGATGAATTGGGCATTTTGTTCCGGCACAGTGATCGCGGCGACGGATTGATTGTCGATTTTGAGGATGGCGGCATCTTCTGCTTTGTATTTTTCGAGAGTGGGGGGGACGTCGAAACCATCGAATCCCTTCAAAATAAACCAATCTTCTAAAGACCCCGCCGGCTGGTTGACGGCTTCAAATGGACGTTCATCGAATGTCAATACCTCCTCCGCAATTTCGATTGCGTCAATCGGGAAGGCGGCCGGGCGGCCTAAAAAATTCCATGTGAGCACGGTCACAAATAGCAAGAATCCGATGAGCACGGCAACCATGGCGGGATCACGCGGATTGAACCGCCGTGGCGGAATGGCGGCCACCCGGTTGCTAAGAGAGCTCAAAACATTATCAGGTATTCTAAGTCCCTTGATGGTCGTGTGAACTCTCTTGTCGATTTCGAGCTGGGCCTCGTATTCGGACCGAAGGCTGTCTGAATCCGTGGCGAATTTGAGCGCCTTCTGCACCGCAGGAGAGGGGGTGACATTTGGGTCCGCAACATAACAAATCAGAATGCGTCGGGCTTTGTGCAGATTCATGATTGTGGGAGCGGGATGAGAGCCGTCCGTGTCGCCTCCAGTATATCGGGCAATTCTTTTTCATTTTTCCCAACGATATCGGCAATTTCTTCGATGGGAAAAAAACCCAAGTGGAAAAGGGTAAGGGTGGTGCGGCCGGGTTCGCTCAACTTGTGGAGTACCAGAATATCCTCGGGCAGGTCGGCGTCGGGCGATGCGAGGCGTGCAGTTTTGTTTACGTCTCGGAAAAGTGTTGCAAAAAAGACGCGCCGGCGATGCTTGTTGCCCAGTATGTCCTGTCGGGTGGCTACACCATTGAGAGTGCTCGTCACCAGATCGGTGGCGGCTTGCGGGCTGCCCGTCAGAATCACGGCGTAAGACCATGCGTCTTGAAGAAAGCGCCAATCTTTTGGGAGGTGCGACATCATGCTAGATTGAAGAATAAAGAGCGGAACAATCAATCTCAAGCATCGAATCGATTCTAGAATGGGGGAGTGGCTGCCCCGCATGGACTCGAACCATGAATAATGCCTCCAAAGGGCACTGTGTTACCATTACACCACAGGGCAGTAAGTGAATTATGTTGCCCGATTGATGGCGCGGACGCAAATGTTTTCCATGAACAAAAAAAATCGCAACCGGTTTTTGGCTTTGGTGTGTCTGTTGATCTTCCTCGGACTGGGTGGTCTTTTCTACGTGAACTGGGTCGTTCAACGTCCGTTCGGCGTCATATTAATTTTGTCCGACAACCTTACGTCTTCCGTTATCACGCCGGCCCGCAACTATCAAGGCGGAGCGGATCATCGCCTGCGGATCGAAAAGTTTCCGCACTTGGCACTGCTCACCACCCACGCGAATGATTTTGCCGTGGCGGATGCGGGTGCGGTGGCCAGTTCGATCGCGACTGGTCAGAAAGCAAATAATGGAACTCTCGGTATGGCTGCCGGAAAAATGCGTTTGCCCAACCTCATTGAGATCGCCCGCCAGCATGGCAGAACGACTGGTATTGTTTCGAATGCCTCCATCACGGATGCGACTGCGGCGGCCTTTTACGCGAAAACGCCAGACCCTTTTGATTACCAAAACCTAGCCCGCCAGATTGTGGAGGGAGCCGATGTGAGCGTTCTCCTGGGTGGCGGGGGCGCTGATCTCTTACCGGACTCCAAGGGGGGGCGTCGCACCGATGGACGGGACTTGATTTTGGAAATGCGCAATCAGGGCTACGATATTGTTCGCAATCAGGCCGAACTCGAAAGCACGCCATCGTGGCGGACGCCGAAAACACTCGGGCTTTTCAGTATGGGAAACATGGAATTTAGCGATGAATTTTCCGTCACCAGTACTCAACCGCCACTGTCTCTGCTGGTACGAAATGCGATCCGGTTGCTACAATACAACCCGAGGGGTTACCTTTTGATTGTGGATGCCGGTCTCTCGGGAAAGGCGGCAACGCAAAATGAAGGCGAGCGAACATTAAAGGAAATGCTCGCGCTCGACGAGGCCGTCGCTGCGGCTGTTGATTCCGCCGGTGAGAAGGCTCTCGTGATCGTTGCTGGTAAGCGAAGCGTGGGCGGCATGAGGCTGAACGGATTTCCATTTCGAAATGACAAGGGGGCCGGATTACTGGGGATCAATGCGCAAGGTGTTCCCTCAATAACCTGGTCCACCGGTCCCGAGTCAGGCTCACACATTTCTCCAGAGGGGCCGGTATCCACCGAGCCCGCTGCTTCGAAGCAGGCCGCCGCGATCGGAACCGCAGAAGATGTTATCGCTGTCGGAACCGGTCCTGGATCCGAGGCTCTTAACGGCTTCATGGATAATACAGATATCTTCCGTTTGATTGAAAAGGCTCTTTAAGAGATGATGGTCACACTATGAAAGTTCACCTGAATCAAATTCCTGAAGGAGAAACCTTGTGTATCGAGGGGGAGGAAATCGCCACTGCGCTCGGTTTGGAGGAGGCGGGAGTTTTTCCTGTTTCCCCATTACGCTATTCCCTCGACGTAGGAGTCAGTGATGGCGGGCTCTTTGCTACGGGGTCGCTCCAAGTCCGAGCGCGTTTCCAATGCGTTTCCTGCTTGGAGGATTTTGAGGCCGACGTAGAGGTGGACCCTTTTTCGATGCAACTTGAATTGGGGGGAAGAGAGTGGATTGACTTGACCCCAGAGATTCGGGAGGATATTCATCTCACCTTGCCAGCGCATCCCAGATGCGATAGCAGTGGTGGACCGAAGTACCTTGCCTCGTGTAATGGCTTGCCAAATGCAAGCCGTGACTCGGTCCCTAAACACGCATCGGCATGGGATGCATTGGAAAAGTTGAAAACGAAAAAATAGTAAATCTTATGGGAGTTCCCAAACGCAAAACATCGAAGATGCGCCTGCGCACACGCAAGGCAGCAAACCGCTGGAAAGCACCTAAGCTCAGCAAATGCCCTCAATGCGGCGCTGCTCAGCCAGGACATATCGCCTGCCCAGCTTGTGGGTACTATAACAAGCGCCAAGTTCTTACGATTGGCGCTGAATAGTTTCGCGGGATTTTTCTTCCCCGAATGAAAATTGCTCTTGATGCAATGGGGGGGGATTTTTCCCCGAAAAATCCCATTGTTGGCGCTATTCAAGCCCTGCGTGACTTTCCCGATGTCTCGATTATTTTTGTCGGTGACGAGGAGAGGGTTCGCAAAGAACTGGGTGTCCATGACATCCAAGGCTTGGAGTCCCGCATCACCTACCGCCACGCCTCGCAAGTCGTGGAGATGGGTGAAAATGGTCTGGAAAGCGTTCGCAAAAAAAAGGATTCCTCGATCAGTCGGGCCATTGATCTGGTGAAAGATGGGGAAGCTGATGCGGTGGTTTCTGCCGGACACACTGGGGCGCTTGTGGCTGCAGCGACGATCAAGCTGCGCACGCTTCCAGGCATCGACCGCGCTGGTCTTGGGGTGCTCATCCCTGCAGAGGGTGGCGTTTTTCTTCTCATTGACGGCGGTGCCAATATTGACCCGAGCCCCAAGCATGTGGTTGGATTTGCGGTTATGGGGAGCGTGTACTATCAAGCCATCGTTGGTGTCGAAGAGGCTCGCGTCGGACTACTGAATATCGGGAGCGAACCCAGTAAAGGCACAGAATTTTGCAAGGAATGCTACGCATTGCTTCAGGAAGCACCCATCCGCTTCGTGGGTAATATCGAGGGACATGGGATCTTTAAGAAACAGGCGGAAGTCGTCGTTTGCGACGGATTCACGGGCAATATTTTTCTCAAAACCGTCGAAGGATTTGCAAAATCGATTTTCTCATGGCTCAAATTCGAGCTGAAGCAATCTCCTTTGCGCATGGCTGGAGCTTGGCTCGCCCGAGGCGCTTTTCAGTCGATTAAAAATCGCACGAGCACGGACGAATACGGTGGCACTCCCTTGCTCGGGGTGAACGGAATTTGCATCAAGGCCCATGGAAACTCCTCTCCGAGGGCGCTCCGTAACGCTATTCGAGCCGCACGTACGGCAATTCAACTCAGCATTAATACCCGCATCGTGGAAGCGATGAAACCACTCCATGAAAAAAACTCTTCTCGAAATACCTTCGAAGCCTAGGCGCTCCGCTTCCATTATCGGGACCGGGAGCTACCTCCCCGAGCGCATTCTCACCAATGCAGATCTGGAGGTCTTGGTGGAGACGAGCCATGAATGGATTGTCGAACGCACGGGAATCCTTGAGCGGCGTATCGCCGGAGAGAAAGAGTTCACGAGCCACATGGCTGCTGAGGCCGCAAAGGCAGCGATTGAAAATGCCGGTATTACAGTGGAAGAGATCGATCTGATTCTTGTAGGGACGATCACTCCGGACACGGTTTTTCCTTCGACCGCCTGTCATGTCCAACGTTTGATCGGGGCCAAAAATGCGACGTGTTTTGATGTGAATGCGGCGTGTTCCGGATTCCTCTTCGGCGTCGAAATCGCAAACCAATTTATTTCGAACAGCACCTACGATACCGTTCTTGTCATTGGAGCAGATAAGTTGAGCAGCATTGTGAATTGGAAGGATCGCAATACCTGTGTCCTCTTTGGTGATGGGGCTGGCGCGGCCATCCTGCGCTCGCGTCCGGACTCCCGAGGCATCATCACAACGCACATGGGCAGCGATGGAAACTATGCCGATATCCTTCACATGCCGGGTGGGGGTTGCGCCATCCCGATCACGAGCGAAAATATCGATTCCGATCTCAATACTCTCCAAATGAACGGGCGTGAGACATTCAAGCAGGCGGTGACATCCATGATGCGTGCGGCCAACATTGTGCTCGATCGTTGCGGCCTGACGCCGCAGGACATCAAATGCGTGATTCCTCACCAAGCAAATATCCGGATTATTGAAGCCATGGCCGACCGGTTGGAAGTGCCGATGAGCCAGTTTCACATTAACTTGGACAAATGTGGAAACACCTCCGCCGCCGCTGTAGCGATTGCGCTTGATGAGGCTGCGCGCAGCGGGCGATTTGAGACAGGAGATTTATTGTTGCTTGTTGTTTTCGGCGGCGGCCTGACTTATGCCAGTTCGATAATCGAGTGGTGAGGTTACGACATCCGTGACGCTCAACTGGGCGTATCTCTATCGTCATGTGTCCCGAATCTTTTACAAAGCCGGTAGAGGAAAACTCTATAAATCTTCCTGATTCCACTCAGGAGGCGTTGGCTTTTCTTGAAGCTTGTTGCGCAGAGAAACAATGGACTGAAGAAAAATTCCTTTCTCGGCAGAGTGCCGTGCTTGGCGGTGAGTGGACGCCGACTTTTGAGGAGATCGAGCACGGGTCGCGCATGGCTTGGCGGAATAATGCGCGCTGTATTGGACGTCTGTTCTGGCCATCCCTTCGCGTTCGCGATCTGCGACACATTTCGGATCCCGATGAGGTTTACGCTGCCCTGTTGGAGCATCTTTCCATTGGTACCAACAATGGAAAAATCCAACCATTGGCTACCGTATTTGCGCCCGCGGACAGCGATGGCCCCGTCGTTCGTATATGGAATCACCAACTCCTCTCTTACGCTGGATATGAGCAATCGGATGGGACTATCCTTGGTGATCCCAAAAATAGGGATTTCACTCATGAGGCTTTGCGTCTGGGTTGGAAGGGCGAAGGCACAAGGTTCGACCTCCTCCCGATCGTCATTCAAAAGAGAGGTGAACCGCCTCGCGTTTATCCTCCGCCGACGGCTCAGGCGCTGGAAGTTCCACTCACACATCCTCAGTTTTCGTGGTTCGCTGAGTTGGAACTCAAGTGGTATGCCATTCCTGTTCTCTCCGATATGAGTCTGCGAATAGGTGGCATAGATTTCCCTGCGACACCTTTCAATGGTTGGTATATGGGAACCGAGATCGGTTCACGTGACCTAGGTGATTCCAACCGCTATAATGTCCTGCCTGCCATAGCGCAAAAAATGGGCTTGGATACATCGTCCTCGCTTTGGTTGGATCGCGCGCTTGTGGAGCTGAATGCCTCCGTCCTCCACTCCTTTGAAAGTGCTGGTGCGCGTATCGTGGATCATCATCGAGCCTCCTCTGAGTTTATGGAATTCACCGCTCGTGAAATGAAGGCCGGACGAGCAGTCTCTGCGGACTGGAGTTGGATTGTTCCGCCCATGTCGGGATCAGCGACGCCAGTTTTCCATCAACAATGGAGAGATCTTCACTGCCTCCCCGATTTTGTTTCCCAGCCTAAGGCGTGGAAAAGTTTCAGGGGAGATTAGTTGAAGTGGACTACCCCGTCCGGCGCCACAAAGCGTTGCATGGAGGATAGAATTTCGGGAAGAGCTGCTTCCATTTGATCCTCGGTGAAGCCGGCTTCAGTGAGGCACTTTTCATCTGGCTCGTAGTAGTATCCATCAGCCCCGACACCGTATCCGAGTTGCGATGCTGCGTGCTTCGCCGCGTGGATGAGGGTCACAAGGGGTTTATCGACATCAGGGGCGAGAGATGGGGACTGATAGTAAAATCCCACTGAGATGAACGCAGAGGGAAAGCCCCAGTTTTCTAAAAGGGCTTTGGTAACTTGGCTGGAATCATAGCCGAGAATGGCGGTTTCCGCCTCGCGCCAGGTTGCATATTCGTTCGGAACGCGACTGGCTACATCGTCGAGGGCGCTGAGATTCGCGTATGCGAGGGCGAACTTGCCCAGATCGTGGATCAGGCCGGCGGTATACGCGGTCGAAGTGTCCGCCAGATTGGTCATGCCAGCAAAGACCTCCGCGCAGATCGCCACGCAAAGGGAATGGCGACAGAGGTCTCCAGGTTCCCATCCATAGCCTCGAAGCGGATGGACAAGCCAGCGGCCGGTGAGGGTGTTTGCGGCGATCCGGTAAAGGGTTTTGCTGCCTAGGCGAAGGACGGCATCGGCGATATTGTCGCAACGCGAGGCATTGCCGAAGTAGGCGGAGTTGGCCGTTCTCAATACGCTGGTCGCTAGTCCTGTATCCATCGTAATCAGGGTTTCGAGTTCTCCGATATCAGCGGCAGATCCCTCTGTGAGTTTGAGGAGCTTGGGAAGAATGGCGGGTGCGCAGGGGATGGATCGCGTCATCTCTACCACGGCTTGCATTTCAGCGGCTTTATTCATTAGCGAATGAACTCCGGTTTAGAGGGGACTTTGACGAGGACGTCCCCTGTTTGGTTATCAAGACGGATTGTACGGTTCACCCGCCCACTGACTTCCCAAGCGACAACATCAAGCGCGAGCGAATCGCTGAGTTGATAAAACATATCGATGTTTTTGGAACCGATGCGAAAAAATTTGTCGGACAACATGAGCTCGGCTCCACCGAAAACCTTGCAACGGATTTGATCTCGTTTCGCTCCTGCCCGGACCATGGCCTCCAGTGCTAGTGGCAACCCCGTATCAAGAAACATGGGGGGACGGATTTTTTGGCCTTCGCGGATCGAGGAATTCGGAAGCATGGCATGCAAGAGCCCTCCGACATGGTTCTTTTCGTCGTGGAAAGTGATTCCAAGACATGAGCCGAGAGCGAAAGTTACAATATAAGTGAAGGAATCCGTGCTGATTTTAAAATCAGCAACTCCCACCACCAATGTGCGCATTTGATCTTCGAGGGGTTGTTGTCTCTGTGCCATTTGGCTTGCGCAATTCTCATGTGCGCTGGGCCTTACTTTAGAGCTTTTTACTCCACAAGAAAGAGTAATTTGCGATTTTTTTTGCTAATGCCGATTTTAACGATCTAAAAGCCTTTTTTAGTTTAGAATCGCAGGCACTATGGAAGGGCGTTCTTGAGACGATGATGAGTCCGAAAGCAGATTGCAGATCGCAAACCGTTCAAATCAAAAACCCAGCAGTCCGCCCAGATTTCTTTCGCGCGATCGCGTGTGTGAGGCTGAGCCGATTGGCGATTACGGTTTGGTGGCGCCGCTCACTGGAGCGACAACGGCGGGGGCGGAGTCCGTTTTCTGTCTCGCGATCTTGTATTTTTCGACTACGGACTTCGCGTCGGGATCTGTATCAGCGAGTTGAAGGATGTCGGTGAGAAGGGAGGTGTAGCGCTCTTGCATCTGTTGCGTTTGTTGGACAGTGGCTTCGCGTTGTTTGATCAATTCCTGCGCGTTTTTTTCAGCTCCGGTGAGAGATTGGATTTGGCGGTTCAGGTTTTCGCTTTGCCACTTCATGCTACTTGCATTTTGGCCGAGGTTGCTGATTTGAGAGAAAATGAAGATGCAAAAAGCGGCAGACAGAAGGGCAAGGCCGATTTGTGCGCTGCTTCTAGTTGAGGAGTCAGCGTTCTCAGAGGGATCGTTTTCGAATTCGTTCATAAATTTTTTTCTCTATTAGTTGGCCTTGGCTTCGATGCCGTATTTTTTGAGGAGGGTTTCGATGCGCGGATTTTTATTTTGGAGTTGAAGTTGCGCCAGATCACGGATCAAGGCTGGCCCGACTTGGTTTGAGAGTTGGGCGCCTGATTCAATCTGTTGTTGCTGGGCTTGAAATTGTTGTTGGAGGGTTTGGAGGGCGAGTTGCTGGGTTTGGATCGCGTCCTGTTGTTTTTGAAGGTTTCGTTGAAGGCCTTGGTTACTCCAAGTGGCTACGAGAAACCAAAGGCTTAGTAGCAAAGCTACCGCTCCAGTGGCGTTGGTGAGGGTGGAAGAATTCGTGTTCATTGATTTGATTTTTCTTTTGAGGAACACCACATGAACCCTCGATTGGAATCGGCGTCAAGCGGGAAAAGCTCTTGATGTTGGTGGGTGAGGGAAATTAGATTCCCAAGATGAAAGTTTTGGTAACTGGAGGAGCTGGATTTATTGGTTCGCATGTAAGCGCCCAGCTCGCACTCCAGGGGCACTGCGTGACGGTGCTGGACGATTTCAACGATTACTATGATCCGCGGATCAAGCGCGCGAATATTGAGGCTCTGGGATGTGGGGTTCTGCTTCGGGAGGGGGATATTCGCAACGCGCATTTTGTCCAAGACGTGATGGCGGAAGGCAAATTCGACTCTATCATCCATCTCGCGGCCCGAGCCGGCGTGCGCCCATCGTTGTTGGATCCGATGCTCTACATCGAAACTAATATCGTGGGCACTCAAAATCTTCTGGAGGCCGCGCACAAGCACGGTGTCTCGCGGTTTGTTTTTGCATCGAGTTCATCGGTCTATGGTCTTGCGAAAGTGGTGCCTTTTTCCGAGGACCTCCCGCTGCCTCAGACATTAAGTCCTTATGCGGCCACAAAAATTGCCGGCGAGCAGCTTTGCGGTAATTACGCACACCTGTATGGAATGCCAGTCGTCTGCTTGCGTTTTTTTACTGTTTACGGACCAGGGCAACGCCCGGACCTCGCTATTTACAAGTTCACCGACTCCATCCATCACGGGAAAAAGATTCCGCAATATGGTGATGGCTCGACCCGCAGGGACTACACTTACATTGATGACATCGTCCAAGGGGTACTGGGAGCAGTGGGCTACCAAGGCTCCGCTTTTGATATTTTCAATCTCGGGGAAAACCAGACCACGACATTGTCGGAATTGATCTCAGAGATCGAGCGGGCTTTGGGTAAGCAGGCGATCATCGAACGCTTACCGGAGCAACCGGGAGACATGCCTCTCACCTCTGCCGACATATCGAAAGCTCAGCGTCTCCTAGGTTACAATCCGACCACGAAAATCCGCGAGGGCATCCCAAAATTTGTGGAGTGGTATATGAGTCGCCAATGAAAAGTGTCGCCGAAATCGCTTCTGCCCTTATTCGCATTCCCAGTGTCAATCCTGACGGAGGCGATGCGGGCACGGATCAAACTGGTGAGGCCCAGTGCGCGTCTTGGGTAGCGGATTTTTTAAGTGACGCTGGAGCGGACGTCACCTTGCGCGAGGTGCTGCCGCAGCGCCCGAATGTGGTTGCCTGTTTTCCCTCGAAGCGATCTGGAGCTCCCCGCATTCTTTTTGCGCCGCATCTCGATACCGTGAGCGTGGCCGGAATGACGATTGATCCCTTCAGCGGGGAGATGCGTGACGGGCGTCTTTGGGGGAGGGGAGCATCGGACACCAAAGGGCCGATGGCAGCTATGCTCTGGGCGCTTCGCGAGGCTCGTGATGTTTTGTCCGACCTGCCCTACGAAGTCTGGTTTGCCGGATTGGTGGGCGAGGAGGCCGGCCAGCATGGGGCAAAGGCCCTCGCGGAAACTGACTATTTTGATTTTGTGATGGCGGGTGAACCGACCTCGCTGAACGTTGTTTACGCCCACAAAGGATCATGCTGGCTGCATTTGGAGACATTGGGGGTGGCCGTTCATGCCTCGCGCCCTGAGAGCGGATCGAATGCCATCTACAAAATGGGCGATGCCATCGATTGCTTACGGAGGGAAGTTGCGCCCCGCCTTGCCGAAAAATCTGACCCCGTTCTTGGGCATTCCACTTTAAGTGTGGGAATCATTCATGGTGGTTCGAAAGTGAATATTGTGCCCGATTACTGCGAGGCCTCCGTTGACATCCGCACGATTCCGGGCATCGATACGGCCTTTGTTGAAGACATGCTCCGCAACAGAGTTCCCGACATTCGAATCCAAATCCGCGGCTCGGATCCGCTTTATACTGACCCCAATCACCCTCTCATCGGGAAGTTGAAATCCTTGGGCTCAAGCCTCGAGGGGGCGCCTTGGTTTTGCGATGCCGCTGTTTTTGCATCCAAAGGGTCCGCCTCCATTGCCATTGGTCCAGGATCAATCGCCCAAGCGCACACGGCCGATGAATTCATCTCCCTCGACGGCCTAGAAAAAGGGGGGGCTTTTTTCTTGTCCTTCCTCCGTTCATTGACAGAGCGATGATTTCATTTCGTGTGACCTCCCATCGAATTCCCGTTCTTGATCTCATGCGGGTAAAGTGAAAAAGTGCGCCTATCAGCAAAAAATATTACAGTTGGGAGCAGTCGACGGAAAAGGTGCGCCGGCCATTTTATGAGTCAAAGTTCATCTGGGTTCCCCTCGTTGTATTTGCTTTGGGGGCTTTTGCAGGTTGGGTGGCGCTTGGTATTCTGACGGACCGCTATCAGAAGCGTGCTGAGGAATTCGATCTTGAGCAGATGGGCGAAATGGAATCGGCTTCCATTCTCTACGACAGGAAGGGGCGCGAGTTCGGAAAGCTCTTCATTCAAAACCGCCAACCAGTTCCCTACGAGCGCCTGCCGGAAATGCTGACGAAGGCCGTGATCGCGGCCGAGGACAACCGTTTCTATGATCACGACGGAGTCGATTACATGGGAATCCTTCGGGCCGCACTCACAAACTATCGCAAGGGGAAAATCGCTCAAGGGGCGAGTACGGTCACCCAACAAGTCGCACGCAATTCGTTTGAGCTTCTTGAGCGCACATATGAGCGCAAACTCATCGAGCTCTACCTAGCTTGGCGGATCGAAAAAAAATTCAGCAAAAAAGAAATCATGAATTTCTATCTGAACCGCGTCTACTTTGGCAGCGGTTTCTACGGCGCGGAAGCGGCCTCGCAGGGCTATTTTGGCAAACCTTCCATCGACATTTCCATCGGCCAATGCGCAACGCTCGCCGGCCTTCTCAAAAGCCCCCAAGCCCTTTCGCCGTTCAATAATCCCCAGGACTCCAAAGAAGCGCGAGATTTTGTGCTCAAGCGCATGAGGGAATTGGGCTTCATCACCGGCAAGGAATTTGAGCAGGAAATCCAGTCGCCCACCGCCGTGGTCAAGCGCACGAACCCTTTCAAAGTCAGCTACGCCATCGAGCTCATTCGCCAGCAGGCCATCAAGGCCCTAGGCTTCGAGCGCACGATGAACGGGGGATACAAAATCTTCACCACTCTCGATGCCGACCTCCAGCGCGCGGCGGATTCTGCCACGCAGGAATTCCTTCTCACCGTCGAAAATCAACCTAACTACAAACACCCCACCTTTGCTCAATACCGCGCCGCCACCCAGAAGACAGAGGATGCCATCAATCGAGGCAACATGGGCTCCAAAATGCCGGAACCCAAATACCTCCAAGGCGCAGTCCTCGTTGTCGAAAACACAGCGGGCGGCATCCTTGCTCTCACCGGGGGACGCGACTTTGTGCACAGTGAATACAATCGCGCCGTTCAAGGTAAACGCTCCGCTGGTACAGCCTTCACGCCCTTTGTTTATGCGGCCGCATTTCAATCCGGCACCTTCCCAGGTGAAATCGTGCAAGATGCCTGTATCGATAACCGCTACGTCATGGTCGGAGGTGAAACTGGCATTCTTGGTGAATGGGGGGTCGAAACCGCCGAAAACGAATACGAAGGCCCCATCACCGCTAGAGACGCCCTCGTTAAGGGAAAGAATGCCGCCACTGTCCGCCTCGGAATGAAGACGGGAATTCAAGCCGTCAAAACCATCGCTGCCGCAGCAGGCATCGCTTCCCCGATACGCGATTATGCAAACACTTTTCTCGGAAGCAGTGAGGTCACGCTCGATGAGATTGTTCTCGGCTATACCGTTTTTCCGAATCTCGGCCAGCGTCCAGCGGATCTTTACATCATCCAGTCTGTCCGGGATGGCAACGCGAAGAGCATTTTCAATGCGCCCCGCAAGCGCTACCAAGTCATGTCTCCCGCTGCCGCCTATCAAGTCCACTCGTGCCTCAGTGAATATATGGAGCGGGGTTTGGGATCCCTCGCAACCAAGCAATTCGGGCTTGGCGGCTTCCCCGTCGCCGGAAAAGCTGGAACAGCCTACGGATTCACGGACACCTATTTCATCGGTTATAGCCAGGCCATCACTTGTGGGGTGTGGGTGGGGTTTGACAAACCGACTAAGATCTATCGCGGTGCATTCGGTAAAGACCTAGCCCTGCCCATCTGGTCCAAAATCATGAACGTGGCGGAAAAGGACTTTGCATCCAAAGTCATCGAAAAACCAACCGTACTCAAGCCCATCGAGATATGCCGATCCTCGGGATTGCTTGTGGCGCCACGCTGTACGCACGCGTCCTCCCTGCCAGAAGGGGGCGTCGATCCGCAAAAGAACGCCACTGCTCCACAGACCAGCACCACTTATAAAGAATGGGCCACCGAAGTGCAGGCTCCCACCATCATTTGCGACATTCATGGAGGCGGAGTACGAAACTACGCAAAGGAATTCGACCAAGATGATTGGCCGAAAGCCGCTGCCGCCGTCGATCTCACAAAAATCCGCCCCATAGCGATGACCTCCTCCGCTCTGGTTGGATTTAATGATGTCTATCAGTCCGTTCGTCCCGGCGCGGAAAGTGATAACGATGCCAACATTCCCATCGCTAAAGCCATACCTGTTGATACCCCGCCCCCTTCGACAGACGCCCCCGCCGCGCCCCCTGCTGAAATCGAGGTTCGACCCGCAGAGCCCGTCAACGCTCAATCCCAGCCCTTGGAAGCGCCCGCCCTCTCGCTTCCACCACCCGCCGCAATCGACCTCTCAAACTAAAAAGGCCGCCCTTTTTCTTTGGTCCCGTGTTGCTGCCTCCGAAAATAAATAAAAAAAGTTATTGCATCGGCCAAGATCGGGGATAATTTAAAACTCTAATCGCGGGGTGGAGCAGCCCGGTAGCTCGTCAGGCTCATAACCTGAAGGTCAGAGGTTCAAATCCTCTCCCCGCAACCAATTTCGAACCGCAGAAGCCCATTTAATCTTGCTCTGCGGTTTTTTTGTTTTTAGGGTGTTCTGCCGAAGCCCATATATAAAGGTTCTGGGGGTTACTAGAGGCAATTGAGCCCATTGAATGCTGATGAAATCTAACTCAAGGGATTGGTGTTAAATTAACGGGATTCAATCGAATTTTATGGAACCGTACTGAATTGATTGAATATTGGACACAAATTGGACAGGAATGAAGGGTTCCACGATCAGGGCCTGCGAGAAAATCTCGACTACACGGCATCGTAGGGCCGGAGCGCCAGCAGGCGGTCGTCGAATATCTGACGGTAACGGGCCTTGGCCAACTCACTCAGGCACGAGCGGCCGATGAGATCGTGCACGGCGGATCGCTTTTCTGGCAGAGAAAAGAGAAAGGCTGTCGCGACCTCTGCGGCGATCCCGCACCGCCGCGATAGCTCCACGAAGTCGCCGTAGCCGTGAAATCCATTGGCCTGGAAGAACGGCGTGGCGAAGTCCCCATGAAGGAGGTCCAGAGCCAGACGCAATTCATTCGGCAGGTGCAGCGTGGTGCTGAGTAGGTCGTAGGCGGGGCTCAACGCATGGTCGCCGGATGGGGTCTCGAGTAGTGAAAATTTTTTAAGGTGGGCGTCCCCATTGCCGACCAAATAATTGAAGACGACCTGCCGAAAGAAACGCTCGACGGCGATCTTCCATGCTGGACAGAAGGCACGGATCAGCCGTCCGCATTCCTCATAACTTCCCTCATACTTGAAATTTCTCCCGGCGTTTTGCGCGCTCCGTCCGGAGAGTTGGCAAAAGTCCTCCTGCCGCAACTTGCCGCCGGAGTCCACGGCGCGGTCAAATCGCCTCACCGCCAGCGCAGGCGCGCCATCCGGAAAGAAGACGAGTCCGCATGGCGCCGTGATAAGACGGAAA
>CAMDOJ010000006.1 GCA_945903555.1 Chthoniobacter flavus | reverse complement strand
AATAAGGACACGAAGAGCAGCCGCTTGACGTGGTGCTTTGTGTGCTAGCGTGGCGAGTTGCTCGTCGCTTATTGCTGTAACTAAGCGGACCGAATTTTGTTTTTTCACAGAAACTCGACCATCGCGTACCGCAACGGGACGAACACTGCAAACGGCCGTTTCCAAGGGGCAGCAATAATAGTCAGCCATCCATCGAGCGAGTTCCAACAGGGCTGGTCGGATCATCGGTTTCTCATCCATAAGCTGGCTGATATCTCTCACGGAATCATATTCGCAGGCTAATAGGACCTCAATAACGGTACCGGTGAGCATTCGAGTGCGAACCGGTACACGGACGCGGGATCCGACACCGATAGACGACGCCATCGATTCTGGAATTCGATAATCCAGCAATCGACCAGCAGCCTGATCGGGTAATACTCTTGCAAACATCGAGCGGAATATCGCCATCAGTGGGGACCTTCGCAAGCCCGCTCATCTTCAACATCAACAAGCGCGCTTATTTATTTTTTAAAATAGGACTTGCACTATGAGTCATTCCGAATAACTTCAATTTTGTTCTGGGGGGAACAACTGCCCGTTGTAGCATTCGCTGCGACGGGCAGTAATTTTTTTTGGGGGCTCGTAGGATTCTAACTGTTGTCCCATATGTCCAATACAGCTGAGCTGGTCCGCAAATAGGTATTCGATATCTTTGTTTACATCAGCTTTACTTTATCGACAGATCGCCCTGCCTATGAAATGGGGTAGTGTATGCCTATCGATGCAATTCTTTTTGATTTGGATGACACCCTCATTGTGGATGAGGCTGTTTCCAAGGAAGCACTTCAATCCACCGCCCAACTCGCAGCGAAACTGGCTGGGCTCGAAATGGTCGCGTTCCTTGCTGACTGCAAGCGTTTCGGTTTCTCTCTCTGGAAAGACGGGCCATGTTACGACTACGTTCGTTCCATCGGGATCAGTTACCATGAGTGCCTGTGGGGAATGTTTGATGGCGACAAACCCGAGTTGGTGAAGCTTCGGGAGTGGGCGCATCCCTACCGAGTGAGTGTTTTTAACGCAGTCCTTAGGTCTCAAAATATCACCGACGACGATACGGCGGAAATACTCGCTGCGCATTTTAGTCAATCCAGGCGGAGGTTTCAGCGACTCATGCCCGATGCGGTTGAAACGCTCACGCGGCTCAAGCTCACCTACAAGATCGCTCTTCTGACGAACGGAGCGCCGGACTTGCAAAGTGAAAAAATTGCAGCCTCGGGGTTAGCTGGATTTTTTGATGCCGTCGCCATTTCTGGGGTTCATGGAATAGGGAAACCGCGTGCGGAAATTTTCCACATCCTTCTTGATGAGCTTCAGGTCAAGCCTGATCGAGCTGTGATGGTGGGTAACAGCTTGGAACGCGACATTGCTGGGGCACTCAATGCGAAGCTCGCAGCTGCAATTTGGATTCAAGTTCCAGGCTCCGAGGAACTCGCCGATGTGAAACCGCACTACACGGTGAGGGGACTACATGAAATCCCGGCTATTGTTTCTGCCTTGGTCTGATTTTTTTCGTGATATTAGGTTGGACTTTGGCGAGAGGGCAGGTGATCGAGGCAGTATTCCTTGCCGTCTGCAGTGACGCGGAATTCGGTGTTGGAGTTTTTCTGCTCCGTCGTGCCACACGTTTCACAATGATGAAGCGGTTCGCTCGTCGAAAGGCTTGCCTTTTTATATTGCGCTTGGCGGTGTGAGTTTTTCTGGCCCGCTAGCCGATCCCGCAGGAATCCGGGGCCGAAGAAAAGCAGGTAGTTTCCAAGGCACATTACCACCATCATTTTGAGTGAAAGCACTCCGAATACCAAATACCCAAGAGGGCCAATGAGGCTGAAGAGGGCAACCCACTTGATCTTCACGGGAAGAATCAGAAAAAGCGAAATCTCAAAATCTGGCATCAGGGTCGCAACGGCGAGGAAGAGCGATAAGTTGAGGAAAAAGTTTCCTCCGGATGCACCAAAGAAGAAGGCGGAGGCAATACAAAGTACCATGCCGCTGAAATAATACAGATTCAGGCGAAATGTGCCCCAAGCTTCTTCCAGCATGTCGCCGATCCACCAAGTGAACATAAGATAGAAAATGATCCAAAACATCCCAGTCGTTTCGGGAATGAAAATCCAAGAGGCGAGGCGCCAAATCTCACCCTTTAGAACGGCCGAGTGGTCTAATTTCAGGGCCTCGACGTAAGTAGGATTGATTGTGATTAGGATGAAGACGAGCGCATTCATCGCTACCACATATCGAATTAGCCCTTGAATGGCGTAAGACCCAAGCCACTTTTCCAAACGATTAATCATGGTCATGTGGGGCATTCTGTAAGGACTGTTTTTTCGTCAGGGTCGCATCATATTTCAAGGCGGCTTCTTTTGCCCAAGCTGGAAAATCTTCGGCGACTGGAGCTGTGAAGGAGACCCTTTCTCCACTCTCTGGATGTGTGAAGGTGAGCTTCCAAGCATGTAGGAAGTGGCGTTCATGAGATCCTCTCCGTCCGTAGACCGGATCCCCCGTGACGGGTTGTCCCAGATGTTTCAGATGGACTCGAATCTGGTGTGTGCGACCTGTGCGCGGACGGCATTCCACAAGGGCCTTGCTTTCGTTCGAGGCAAGGACGCGGTAGTGGGTGAGCGCTTCGCGACCACGTTCATCGACGGCCATTTTCTGGCGGTGGATCTTGTGACGACCGATGGCGGCTTCGATCTTGCCGTGTGGCATTCGTGGAGTTCCATCCACAAGTGCTAAGTAGGCTTTTTCGACTCCCCTTGACGCGAATTCGGCCGCTATGAGCCTGTGGGCTTTTTCGGTCTTTGCTACGACGAGACAACCGGATGTTTCCTTATCGAGTCGATGGACAATGCCTGGGCGCTCGACGCCACCGACCACGGCGATACCTGCACAGTGGTGTAAAAGGGCATTGGCGACCGTTCCCTCGTGGTTGCCAGCTCCAGGGTGCACGACCAAGCCTGGTGGTTTATTGATGACGAGAATCGACTCGTCTTCGAAGAGGATATCGAGCGCGATATCTTGAGCGACGAGAGGTGAGGGGGCCACGGTCGTTGGGGCGATGAGAGAGACCTCATCACCGGTACGCATGGGTTGTGAAGGTTTGGCGGCGGTTCCGTTAACTAAAACATGCTTTTCACGGATGAAATCCTGTAAGCGCACCCGGGAGAAATCGCTGCACATGCGACCCAGAAATCGGTCTAGCCGTTCGTTGGTATCTTCGATTCCGACTGTAAAATTGACTATAGTATCCATAAATTGATTTGAATTGCACAGGCTGGCGCATACAAACAATGAACCATGATGTATTACTACTCCGCTCTACGTTCGGGGTAAATACTTCTCCGAAATTCTACTCCCCTTAATTGTGTTATCTGAAGAATTGCCAATAGCTGATCTCTTGACGGAAAATTGTCCCGCATGCCAATCTGCTATCAATATGTCGCAAACTCCTCCCTGCACGGATGTGTGTTGCCCAGACTGTGGGTTTTCATTCAAAGCCCGAGCCCTCTTCAATCACTTTCGTGTTATCTCATTCCTCGGGCAAGGCGGCATGGGAACGGTCTACTCCGCCGTCGATATCAATCTGGATCGTCCGGTCGCCCTCAAAGCGCTTAGAATTTCGCTTCAAGAAAATCCTGTTGAGTGCGAGAACCTCGCCAAGGAAGCGCGCACGACCGCCCTCATCAACCATCCGCATGTGGTTAAGGTTTTCGATTTTGGTCAGGCACAAGGTCAATTCTATCTAGCGATGGAGTTGATCAGCGGAGGATCGTTGGACGATCTCATCCAGGTTAGAAAAACAGTCTCGGAAGTGGTGGTATTAAAGATCGGTATCCAGATCGCCCAAGGGCTCGATGCCGCGCTCGCAATGGGCCTCATCCATCGTGATATCAAGCCGGGCAATATTTTGTGTTCGGACTCAGAGACATTCAAGTTGGTGGATTTTGGTCTCGCCACAGCAATGAACGACTCTCCAGTTTCCTGCGATGAAATCTGGGGCACGCCCTATTACATTGCACCCGAGAAGCTGGACGAAAAGCCGGAGGATTTCCGGAGTGACATCTACAGCTTGGGAGGAACCCTCTTCCATGCCCTCGCGGGTCGTCCGCCCTACGATGCCAAGAGCCCTTCGCTCGTCGCACTCAAGCAGCTCAAGAGCCGGCCCGTGAGTCTTCAAAGTTTTGCCCCCTCTGTTTCCAACGAGACGGCCTATGTCATTAACCGCATGATGGCGAAGCTTCCAGAGAAGCGATATGCGTCCTATCCCGAGTTGATCGAGCACCTGAATTTTGCGTTGGAAAAAGCCATCCAGTGCGAATCATCGCCAAAGGTCAAAAAAGCCATTCCTATTTTAAAGGGAGAGACGGACCTCGACTGGGTGGCCACGGCTTTTCAGCTGCTCCTCTTCATCTTGATCATCTTGGCGGGTTGCTATCTCTGTTTTTTCACAAAATTATTCGGAGGTAAATAAATAGCAAATAGCCCGCGAGTGCCTGACCTACGAGCGGCGAAGCGGCCTGTTTCCTATCACTCCTTTAATCGCCGATAATTTTGTCTAGTTCCAACACGCGATCCCAGGGGCAGCGTTTGCGTTGGTATTTTTTCCAGACAATGTCCCTCAACTCCCGCCAGATAGGCAGGGGAACAGGCTTGAGATCCGTCCAAGTCGGATCCCGTTTTTGCATTGTTGTCATGATAGTCCAACGCTGGCCTAGATGGTTTGCGCGATAAAAGACTTTTCCCGCTTCGGTGTTTTCCGACCATTCGTGACTTTCCATGGCTCGCATGGTGGATGGGGGCGGGGTTTGAAACAAGGGGCAATACCTTTTGCAATTGATCTTGCCCCGAAAAAGTGTGAATCGCTCTTCAGTCTAGGTCTAGATCAGCCTCTGAATTCCCTTGATAGCATAGCACTGGGCATGGTGTTATACCTTTGTCCTTTTGAAATTGGACTTTGCAGCGGAAAAGGGGGTCGTGGCCGTCTCGCCCGTGTTGAGACTGGTCTACTTTCTCGCACCCTACCTATCGGAACCAAGGAGCAGACCGCAGCACACAGGCGGGATGCGCTGTGCCCCTCTACTAAAATCCAAAAGCAAGCGGCTTTTGGTATTATTTGTTGGATCTAGGCTATCGCCCTAGTGCCTTTTTTATATGGGGGCTCATTCTATATGTGGACATGGGAGCGCCCAAAATGATAAATGTCGTTTGTATGAGCTCCCCTTTGCCTCCCAAAAATAACAATAATGAAACCGCTGAAGATCGTCCCATTATTGACTGGGGTGCGATTGCCAGAGACCCAGATTTTTCTATTCTGATTCGGCGAAAATTAAATCTCATTATTCCAGCTACTGTGTTTTTTATTATCTATTATTTTGCTCTGCCGATCGGGGTTGGCTGGTTCCCCGATTTCATGATGCAAAAGATCTGGGGTGATTTGAATTTGGCCTACGCGTTTGCATTTTCTCAGTTCTTTATGTCTTGGGCACTGGCCTTCGTCTACGTGTTCGCAGCTGCCGGTTGGGATCGTCGTCAGAACGCGCTACTTGCTAAATTTGGCTACACTTCCAAGAACTAATAATGAATGTCCCACTTCTTCTTTCTACAGTCGCCCAACCTGTGGATGGCCCGAGCCAAATCTCTCTTTGGATGTTCCTAGCCTTTGTTGCCGGAACGCTCGTCATTACTTACTTCAGTGCAAGAAAATCAACAGGCGCGAGTGCCTATTTTGCTGCCGGACGGAGCATCACGGGTTGGCAGAATGGTCTCGCGGTTGCGGGTGACTACATGAGTGCGGCAAGCTTTTTGGGCATAGCGGGCATGATCGCTATGAATGGTTATGATGGATTTATGTATTCAGTCGGATTTCTTGTGGCGTATCTGACAGTGCTTTTCATCGTGGCTGAGCCATTGAGGAATGCTGGCAAATACACGATGGCCGATGTATTGGCCTATCGATTGAGTCCGCGGCCTGTGCGAGCAGCAGCCTCACTTAGCACTCTCACTGTCTCCATTTTTTATATGATTGCGCAAATGGTCGGAGCAGGTGTGCTCGTGCGGCAGCTTATTCCGGGGGTGAGTTACGAGATTGCCGTCATTGGAGTAGGTATATTGATGGTAGTGTATGTGGTATTTGGAGGTATGCTGGCCACGACGTGGGTGCAAATCATCAAGGCTGTGCTCCTGATCACTGGAAGCCTGTTTTTAAGCGTTCTTGTCTTGAATCGGTTTGATTTCGATCTGGGAAAGTTTTTCAGCTCTCTGACGGCTATTAAATCGACCGCCGCGAATGGCGATACCGTAGTGAGAAATTTTCTCACACCGGGATTGATCTTTAAAAATCCGTGGGATCAGATTTCGCTTGGTATGGCGCTGCTCTTTGGAACGGCGGGTTTGCCTCACATTCTCATTCGTTTTTATACGGTTCCTGATGCTCGGACTGCGAGGTCGAGTGTCGTCTGGGCTATGTTGATCATTGGGTTGTTTTACATAATGACAACGTTCTTTGGCTTTGGAGCGGCAGCTTTACTCGGGCCTGACTATCTTGAGAAGCATGGAGGAACGAATATGGCGGCACCTGAGTTGGCAAGACTCCTGGGTGGCGAGATTTTCTTTGCATTCATCAGTGCGGTTGCCTTTGCCACTATTCTGGCCGTGGTGGCTGGCTTGACGATTAGCGCGAGCACCAGTTTCGCCCACGACTTTTACTCCAATGTCATGCATCATGGTAAAGAAGCTAAACCTGGAGATGAAGTCCGCGTGGCGCGCATCACGGCTTTTGTGGTTGGAGCACTTGGTATACTGATTGCGATTATCCTTGGACCCGGAGTGAATGTGGCCTTTTTGGTTGGTCTCGCTTTTGCTGTAGCAGCAAGCGCCAATCTTCCCGTGATCCTATTCTCCCTATTCTGGAAACGTTTCAATACGGTCGGAGCGGTGTGCGGTTTGATAGGTGGACTGCTTTCGAGCATCTTTCTGATTTTGGTAAGCCCCGATTTTATGAAAGAGTCCCCACTTTTTCCTCTCAAAAATCCCGCTCTGGTGAGCATACCCCTCGGCTTTTTGGCGTCATGGATCGGGACATTGCTCTCCTCTGAAATCCCTTCGGATGAGAAATTCACCGAGCTGACCGTGCGCGCGAATACGGGGCTTGGTTCCGAAAAAGCCACCGAGCATTGAGCTGAATTTTTAAGGAGTTTGCATGGCTTGCCATGTCAACATTGGCTGGGCGAACTATGATCTTATCGGGGCTCTAAATACCGCAACAGCCTTTGGGTTTTTCGCTCTTTTGCTGGAGTCTTCTCCAACCGCATGCAGTCCGTTGAGTGCTTCGCAGATGATTACAGGCCGCCTGCGCCGCTCAGCTTATTGAAACCAGCAGTCTCCAAATTACCCATCATTTTCTCGGTATACTCCCGATCGTAAGCCCCTTGGCATAGGGTTCCGTGTCCCCCCTTCCGGTTTTTTGGAGTGCGATTCAGATTTTTGGCCACTTTTCCCATGAGTCCTGAAACGCATAGGGAACTCCTTCCTGCTCGCAGACTCGGATCGTGTGACCAGTTCCGCCTTCCGACGGATTTTCGAGATCCACGTAAAAAAGAGCCATTATTGGCTTAGGAAAATCTTCGGAATGCCCCGTAACCTTCATCGTATCGCGAATCAAGTAAGCTGCTTTTGCTGCTAGGGCACTTTTTTGGTTCCGCTTGGCAATAAGTCCCTTGTTTTTGGGACTTGCCGTAGCGGTCTTGTAGGCAATCTCATCATCTCGAACACGGGAAAGAGACTCAGGGGAATCATAGGTTGCATCGAGATAGCGGACACTTTTTCTGTGTGAAGCATAGGGAGCAACCACTTGCAATCGGTGAGGATCCACGGAAGCAATCCCCGCAGAAAATGCTTGATCCGATCCTTCGGCATTACCTGAGCGAAATCGGAGTTCCGAAAATCTGATCGCCAGACACCTTGCAAGCGACTCCGCTTCGGAAGCATAAGCCTCAGGTATGGCTCTCCGCCCTTCGAGCAAAATCACACCTTTCGGATTTCGCTCTACGATCGATGTGAATTCGGAAAATGTCATATTGTTGTCGAACGCCAAAACTGAGCGACGCGTGCGGTCAGCGACGTCCTAATTAGAAATTAACGCACCCCTCCCGCGTTCGGTCCAGTGATTTTATTTGCCGATCTTCTCACAGCTCACTTTCCGGATTCTGCGATCGTCCTGAGCTGACGATCCGTCACCAGCCTTACGAGTGAATGCTCTACTTCCAGTTTCTTGCTCGCCGCCCGCCGCTCCGCCGTCTTTGGGTAGTCGATGAGCAACGCTGGATTCTTTGCCGTCGCAACCTTGATCAAATGCCCGAGCACTTCGATCGTGTGCGACTGGGGTTGGATCTTGTTACCGTTGGTGAAGAGGTCTTCGATGCCGATGGCGCTGATGACTTCGAGAAAGTCTGCATGAACGGCAAGTTCAGACAACATGACCTTCGGAAAGCGCGGGCTGAGAATAAGGAAGCGCAATGAACCTGCAGCATTGATAGTATCAGCAGGGAAATTCTCAACCAGGACAGCTTGGGGCGAGTACGCACGCCGCTTTCCAAAAGGCAGGAAATACTCACGGCCTATGATGGTTCAGGCTATTGCGCGACTGAAAACTGGCAGCGCCTAAGGTTTCTTATTCAGCGAGGGTCTTTTTCGATCTGCTGGGTCTGGTTGGTTTAGTCGGTGCCCATAGCGCGTCCCGCAATCCAACTTGTTGTCCACGCATTTTGGAAATTGTATCCGCCGGTGATGCCGTCGATGTCGAGGGCTTCGCCTGCAAAGTAGAGTCCAGGAACAAGGCGGCTTTCCATGGTTTTAAAATCAACATCGGTAAGGTGTATGCCGCCACAGGTGACGAACTCCTCTTTGTTCATGCTTTTTCCGGTGACGTTGACTGTCGTGCAGGAGAGTTCTTTCACCAAAGCAAGCGCGGAGGGGCGGCTGAGCTTCGCCCATTGAGTGTCATCGCTGATACCTGCTTGGCGGATGAGTTGCTCCCATAGGCGAGCGGGGAGGGGATTCCATCGTGAGCGTAAAAGGGTTTGAGCTCCGCTTGTGTCGCGACGGGATTGCATTTCCGCCAAAAGCGATTCGGGAGATGAATTTGGAAGCCAGTTGATCCGGAGATCGAAGCTGTAACCTTTGTCGTGAAGTTTTCTGGCTCCCCAGGCTGAGAGTCGCAAGATGGCCGGTCCACTCAGGCCGGCGTGGGTGCAAAGGACGGGGCCGGTTTGCTTGAGGTCAGTTCCCGGAACGCTCACCTGCACGGGATCGAGTGAGACGCCGGCGAGTTCTCTTATCCATGGGGAATTCACATGGAAGGTGAAAAGCGATGGCACTGGGGCTGCAAGCGTGTGACCGAGTTGTGCTGCGGGATGGGACTCTGTCTTGCATCCCCCACCGGCCCAAAGAAGCCGATCACATTCAATGGTGCTGCCTTTTGTAAGCGTGAGGTCAAAGCCGCCACCATCTCGTTGATGGGCTGATTTCAATCCTGTTTCGGTAAGCACACGAACACGGCCTTTTCTTGCAGCAGCAGTCAGACAGTCGATGATGGTTTGTGAGGAGTCGGTAACGGGAAACATGCGGCCATCTGGCTCGGTCTTGAGTTTGACTCCTCTGGATTCAAACCATTCGATGGTGTCCGCTGGGCCGAATCGTGTGAGGGGCCCGATAAGGGCGCGTCCACCCCGCGGATAGCGTGTCGATAGCTCACGGGCATCAAAGCAGGCCTGGGTCACATTACAGCGACCGCCGCCCGAGATGCGAACTTTCGCCAATACATGAGCGCTTTTTTCCAGAAGGATTACGCTGGCTTTGGGATTAGCTTCCGCAGCGGCAATCGCACCAAAGAATCCGGCTGCGCCGCCGCCGACAACGACGATTCGGATTCCACCAATAGGTTGGGGGTCATCGTTCGTTGTTTCTGTATCGGGACGTTCGCTCATTGCGGTGATCCTAACATTTCTGCGAGAGAATTGGAAAACGGCAATTGTAGGTTTTCGTTTGCTTCAAGGCAATGCTCCGACGATAACTGCCGGAACAATGAGTCAGTTTATCGATTTTTTCCTTCATACAGAGAGTCACCTTGCTGCGTTTATTGCGAATTACGGCGTTTGGGTGTATGCCCTGCTTTTTGGGATTGTTTTTTGTGAAACGGGGTTGGTTGTGACACCCTTTCTGCCGGGGGACTCCCTACTTTTTGCTGTAGGGGCTCTGGCATCGCAGGGCGTGATGGATTTGAAAATTCTCATCGTCCTGCTATTGGTTGCGGCTATCTTGGGCGATACGCTCAACTATGCTATTGGAAAATGGTTTGGGCCGAGGGTTTTTCACTTCGAGTCCAGTCGCTTTTTCAATAAGTCGCACCTGATGAAAGCGCATGCCTTTTATGAAAAATACGGTGGACGCGCTATCATCCTCGCGAGGTTCGTCCCGATCGTGCGAACCTTCGCTCCCTTTGTGGCAGGTGTGGGAGCCATGAATTACACCAAATTTGTGATCTACAATATTTCTGGAGCCATCATTTGGGTCGGACTTTTTGTAGGCGGGGGGTATTTTTTTGGGGGCCTTCCCATCGTTCAGAAAAACATGAAGTTGGTGATTCTTGGGATCATCGTCGTGTCCGTCCTGCCAATTGTTTGGGAAGTGGTAAAGGCTTGGTTGGAAAAACGGAGAGAGGCTGCGCGATAGCCGTTGGCTGGAATTACGGGGAGTTGCTATACTTGCAAGGGGGGGCGCATTTGAGGCATAATGATTCTTATGGATTACCTTGAACGTGCGCGACGGGTTTTTGAAATCGAGTTGGCAGAGGCCTCTGCTACAGCCTCGCGGTTGGATTCCCAGTTCATTATCGCTGTCGATCTGATTCGTGATGCTCTCGAGCGCCGAAACAAAGTCGTGGTTCTTGGCGTGGGAAAATCTGGGACGATCGGTGAAAAAATTGCAGCCACACTGACTAGCACAGGATCTACGGCTGTCGTATTAAATTCCCTTAATGCTCTTCATGGTGACCTTGGTATCGTGGCTGATGGCGACGTTGTTCTGGCTTTGAGTTACAGCGGGGAGACTCAGGAATTGCTTTCGGTATTGCCGGCGGTCGTGCGTTTCGGTCTGCCGATCATCGCGCTAACCGGAGATAAAAATTCCACTCTCGCCAAATCCGCAAGCGCGGTGCTCGATGTGTCCGTATCGCAGGAGGCCTGTCCATTGAATCTGGCGCCGACGTCCAGTACGACCTCGATGCTCATCCTTGGCGATGCGCTGGCTATGGTGCTTCTGGAAAGTCGGGGTTTTCGTAAAGAAGACTTCGCGAAATACCACCCTGGCGGCAGTCTCGGGCGTTCTTTGCTGCTCCGTGTGAGTCAAATCATGCGAAAGATCGATGAATTGGCACTGATTTCACCAGCGGCGCCGGTTGTCGAGGCCATTCAGTCTATGACAAAGCATCGTACCGGTGCGGCTGTTGTCGTGAATGCTGATGAGACCCTCGCGGGCATCTTCACCCATGGAGACTTTGCTCGTCATTTCCCTGGGAATCCTGGAATCGGTTCCTTACCTGTGGGTGACTTCATGTCGCGAAATCCTATCACCATCTCCGCCGATCGCCTTGCGGCGGAGGTGCTGCAGGTGCTCGAGCACCATCGCATCGATGATCTTGTTGTTCTGGATGAAAAGCGGAGGCCAGTAGGCATAGTGGATTCGCAAGATCTCAGCCGTCTAAAAATTCTTTGATTCTCGCTTTTCACAAACCCTGCGGGGTGCTCTCGCAGTTCACCCCAGATGGCAGCCCGAATCGCTCTCTAGCAGAATTCGGATTCCCTTCTTCAGTTTATCCGATCGGGCGATTGGATGCCGATTCGGAGGGATTGCTTTTGCTTTCTGACGAACCCCAGTGGAATGCCCGCCTACTAGCCCCAGGGAGACATGTCACAAAAACCTACTGGGCCCTTGTCGAGCGATCGCCTTCCGTCGAGGTGCTGGCCCAACTGGAATCGGGGATTTCTCTCGAGGGTAAACTGACTCTTCCCGCGAGTGCACGTATTCTTGATCCACAGCCAAACGTGCCGCCGCGTGATCCGCCCGTACGAGTTAGAAAAAGTGTTTCCGATTTCTGGATCGAACTTCAAATTCACGAGGGCCGCAATCGCCAGATACGAAGAATGACTGCCGCTGTTGGTCACCCCACGATAAGACTTTTGCGTGTCGCGATAGCGGATTTTTTCTTAGGTGATCTAAAAATAGGAACTTGGAAGGAAATTTCCCCGGATGAGCGGTTGGGTCTTCTGGTTGGATAAACTGTTCCTTCTTTCGAGATTTGCAGAATCATGATGAGGGGGGTATTTTTTTTAGCATTATGACAGTTGCTAATCAGATCACTATTGTGCGGATCTTACTGATACCGATCTTTGTCCTTTTCAGTATTTATTACGGCAAAAGCGTGGAGGCTGGGGTCCCGCTGGAGTGGCAACGTCTTGTTGCGATAGGGGTATTTATTCTCGCTGCCTGTACGGATGGAATCGATGGCTATGTGGCTAGGCGCTGGAACCAACGCAGTAGGCTCGGGGCTTTATTAGACCCGATTGCCGATAAGGGATTGCTTCTCACTGCCATCATTACTTTGAGTCTCACCCATTGGACGCATTCCCTCCCGCTGTGGTTCGCTGTATTGGTGATCGCCCGTGATGCCTTGATTTTGCTTGGATGCGGGCTCCTGTATTATTTCCATCAAAATCTGGAAGTCCGACCCTCATTTAGTGGAAAAACGACTACAACATTTCAAATGATGGCTGTTGCGATGATCATGCTACAATTGCCGAGTTATCTGGTGCTAGTCTACGTTGCTGGTATCTTCACCTTTATCAGCGGGGCGGAATATTTGATTCGAGGGATCAGCCAGCTCAGGCATAACGAAAAAACACAATAAATTAATCATGCGAAACGTCGCCATCATAGGTCGTCCCAATGTCGGAAAATCTGCCCTCTTCAATCGCCTAGCTGGCCGTATGATCTCGATCGTACACGATCAGCCTGGGGTGACGCGCGACCGCATCGCCTCGGTTTGCAAGTTGGGTTCAGACCCGTTTGAGATCGTTGATACTGGCGGTATCGGCTCCGAACCCGATCCTGATTTTGCCGAGAGCACGCGAGAAGGCGCTTTTATTGCGATGGAGTCCGCCGACGTGATTCTTTTCGTTACGGATTCAATCGATGGGGTGACGCCCCTTGATGCTGAGGTCGCCTCAATGGTTCGGGGCACGGCACGTCCGCTCATTCTCGTCGTCAATAAAGTGGATACGGAGGGCCACGAGCCCCGCGCTTTTGAGTTTTCCCGATTGGGGTTCAAACATACTTGCTCGGTGAGTGCGGCACACGGACGCGGTATCGGCGACCTGGTCGAGGAGATCGAGTCCTTGCTTCCCGAACCCGAAATCGCCGACGAGTCCGTCCCCGTTCGCCTTCCTAAGTTGGCCCTCGTTGGACGTCCGAATGTGGGCAAATCCTCATTGGTGAATTCTATTCTCAACGATAACCGTACGACTGTGAGCGAAATCGCAGGGACGACCCGCGATACGATCGATGTCGAGGCCGAGAGGGATGGCAACCGCTACATCCTTTGCGACACAGCAGGAATCCGCCATCGTTCGAGGCATAGTTCTTCGGTCGAGGTTTTTAGCGTGATGCGTTCGGAAAAAACGATTCGTCGTGTGGATCTGAATATTCTCGTGATCGACGCGACAATGGGCGTGACCATGCAGGACAAGAAGATCGCTGGGCTGATTCAGCAAGCCAAAAAGCCTGCTATCATTGCGCTTAACAAGTGGGATCTTATCCAAAAGCAGGGCGGCGATGAGGACGAACTTCTTCGTGAGCACATTGAGCACATCCGTCAGGAATTGTTTTTTCTCGATTATGCCCCGGTCGTAGTTCTTTCCGCCCTAACGGGAGAAAATGTGCGCCGTCTTTTCACTATGGTCGAAAAAGTTCGCCAGCATTCCACTCGCCGCGCTGGAACGGGTGAGTTGAATCGAGTCCTTCGCGCGGCGATGGAACGCCAGTCTCCCTCGGTGAAATCCAATCGCCGCTTCAAACTTCTTTATGCGACGCAAGCCAACGAGAGAAGCGAATCGCCGATTTCTTCCCCTCTGTTTATTCTTTTTGTGAATGATCCGAGTTTGCTCATGGAGAGTTACGTGAATTATCTTTGCGCCCGCATTCGTGACAAGTGGGAGTTTCCAGGGCTGCCGATCCTTCTTCGCCTTCGCGGGCGTGAGGGGGCAACGGCCAATCTGATGGAAGGATAATACGCACCTTTGCCTTTGAGTATGGATCCCAAAGTCATTCGCATCGGAATCACGCGTGGGGACCCTGCTGGGGTTGGTCCCGAGATTGTCGCTGCCGCTTTGCGGGATTTCGTATTGCCCGATGGTTGTGTCTTTGAGGTCGTCGGTGAAACGTCTGGCCACATTCTCGGACATCCCACCGAGGGTTCAGCTCGATCCGCATTGCATGCACTCGAGATCGCCGCTTCGAAATTGCTATCGGGTGAATGGAATGCCGTTGTCACCGGCCCTGTCTGCAAACATGCATTGCATCAAATCGGGTATCATTTTCCCGGACAAACGGAATTCTTTGCCGCGCGCGCGAAGGTCGAGAATTTTGCTATGTGCCTCACCGGCGGTGCGCTCACGGTCGCACTCGTCACAGCACACATGCCAATAAGTCAAGTCGCTGAGAAGTTGTCCGCTGAGGAGATCGTGCGCGTTGGTGAATTGTTGCGTCAGTTTCTGTTGAGTCGAGGTAACCCAAATCCCCGAATTGCTGTTGCGGGATTGAATCCCCATGCAGGGGAAAATGGAGATCTCGGAAGCGAGGAAATCGAAATCATTGAGCCTGCGGTCAAGCGTTTGATAGAAAGAGGGGAGTTTTCCGGTCCGTTTGCGCCAGACACGATCTTCCATCGCACTATTGCGGGAGAGTTTGATGGGGTGCTTTGTATGTATCACGATCAGGGCCTGATTCCTCTCAAGCTTCACGCCTTTCACGAGGGGGTCAACGTCACTCTTGGCTTGCCATTTATTCGCACTAGTCCTGATCACGGCACGGCCTTCGACATCGCCGGCAGCGGTCTGGCCCACCCTGATAGCATGAAATCCGCACTGCGTCTCGCTTTAGAGCTCACTCTCTTGCAAAAACAAATGTGATTGGTTTTTTCCGCCGATTGACGCTTCGTAGGCTGCTGGGTATGATCTTTCATTATTGAAATGACGATACTCGACCGCTACGTCCTTAAAAAATTCTTAGTCCCGTTTCTCTATTGTTTAATCGGGTTTATTGCCATTTGGTTTGTCTTTGATCTGAGCGATAATTTGCAAGATTTCATGCTGGGTAATGCTTCTTTTCAATCGCTCTGGGATTATTACGCTTCCCAAATCCCGGAAATCGTTGTGATGAGTGTGCCGATTGGCACCTTGCTTGCCATTCTTTATTCTTTCTCGGCGATGTCGCGATCGAACGAGATCATAACCATGCTGGGGGCTGGTCGTAGTATTGTTCGAATTTTGGTCCCGTTGATGGTGGTGGGCGTTTTTCTCACGGGTTTGACCACGTATTTCAATTATGAGAGTGCCCCGCATGCGAGCGGAATCAAGAAGGTTCTTGTCGGTGATATCAGGCGTGGGGCGAAGGCCGAAAAATCGATTCGAGCCCATCTTTTTAGGAATAGGGAGGACAGACGGACTTGGTTTGTATCGCGAATGCCGCTTAGCGGAGCACGATTGACGGGAGTTCAAATTGTCCAGCAGGATCCCGAAGGTTCGATCGTCCAGCAGTGGTATGCCCGGGAGGCAACGTACGACTCCAATCTTCTTCAATGGAATCTCGCTGATGCGCGCTATGTCGAAATGAATACGGAGGGGGATATTTTAAAAGCGGAACTGAAGGATCTGATCCGAATTGACGGTTGGTCTGAAACGCCTTGGCGCATCGCGAGTTCGATGCTGAATGCTGATTTTCTTTCGGTCGAGGAGTTGAACGATTATCTCAAATACAATAGTGATTTTCCCGCCAGTCGGTTGGCCCCCTATCTCACGCATTGGCATTACCGCTGGGCTATGCCAACGATATGTTTTCTGGTCATCTTTGTGGCTGCTCCTTGTGCGATTGTTTACTCTCGGAGGGGTGTGTTAGGCGGGGTGGCGACCGCGATTGGCATGTTCTTTTCGTTGGTGTTCGTGAGTCTTGTCTTCATAGCTCTGGGCAAGGGAAATCGAGTGTCGCCAGCGGTCGCTGCATGGGGGCCGATGTTTGCGTTTTTTCTTATTGGTCTCTTTATGCTTTGGATGAAGTCGACCAATCGCGATATGCCGAAACTTAAAATCCCGAGGATTCAATAATGCAGGCGGACTGGGACATCAAATCAAGGTCGCATCGGTGCTCACAGTCGGGTTCCGAATTTCAAGAGGGGGAGTATTTTTATACCCTTCTCATTCGTGATGCGGAGGGCTTTCGTCGTGAGGATCTCTCCGAGGCCGCTTGGAAGGAACGCAATGAAAACATCCAGCCGTTTTCTTTTTGGAGAACGAAATACGAACCCCCCGCTCAACGTCCGCCTGAGGCTATCCCGCGTGATGATGCGGAGGGTTTACTTAGACGTCTCATTGAGGAGAACGATCCCGCCCATCACAATACCCGATATATCCTCGCCCTTATGCTTGAAAGAAAGCGCCTACTTCGACCAATCGAAAGTCAGGATAAGGATAGGCTTGTCTATGAGCACATCTCCTCTGGGGATACGTTTGTCATTACAAATCCCCACCTGAGTTTGGAGCAAATCCCGAATGTGCAACGTGAGGTGAGTGACATTTTGACTCCTCCCGCCTAATGGATGCCCTCGCTGGTCCAAGGCCTCTGTTGTTTTTGGCTCCGATGGCTGGGGTCACGAATACTGTCTTTAGGCGCCTTTGCAAGGATCTAGGTGCTGATGTCCTTACGACCGAGTTTGTTTCCGCCGAGGGCATCTTGCATCGGAACGAGCGCACGAGTCGCTACTTGGAATTCCAGCCTGACGAACGCCCTCTTGGGGTCCAACTTTTCGGTGCTGATCCGGCTCGGCTTGCTGAAGCGGTGAAAGCGGTGATTGATTGGGTTGGGCCAGATTTTATCGATCTGAATTTTGGATGCCCAGTGAATAAGGTGGTTTCTCGCAACGGGGGATCCGCACTTCTCAAAGACTGCCCACTACTTGCGAGCGTCGCTAGATCCGTGGTTGCTGCTGCGAATGGTTTGCCGGTCACAGCGAAGATTCGCATTGGTTGGGATTCGCGATCGGTGAATGCGATTGAAACGTCCCGCATTCTCGAGGGGGAGGGGATTTCGAGATTGGCTGTCCATGGGCGCACTAAGGAGCAAGGGTATTCTGGGGAGGCCGACTGGGAAGTGATCACCTCGGTCGTTCAATCGGTAAAAATTCCAGTCATTGGAAATGGGGATATCGATAGCGCCACGGTGGCCCTTGATCGCTGGAGGCAAAGTGGCGTCGCTGGTATCATGATCGGTCGCTCGGCGATGAATCACCCTTGGATATTCCGGGAGATCCGAGCTGCTCTTTGCTGCGAAGCCAGTGAGTGTGTCACTCTTGCCGATAAATGGGCATTTATCGAGAGTCACTGCGGTAAGGAAATCGCTTGGTGGAATGGGCAAGAAGCCCAAGCCATGAAATCGATGCGCGCTAGGCTGATGGCTTATACACGTGGCTTACCTGGAGGAGCTCGCCTTCGTGAACGACTCCAGCGTGTCGAAACGCTGACCGGATTACGCGAAATTGCCGCAGATCACATGGGAGGAAATACGGCTTGAATACACGAAAATCTTTGCGGAATTCTTCTCTGGTGAATACGCTCGATTTCAATGTCAAATCGTTCTGAATTAAAAATCGGCCCGACTGTCCTAGGTGGTCGTGATTTGCTCTTCATTCTAGGACCTTGCGTGATCGAAACCCCTGAATTTACGCGCCGAATGGCCACTAAAATCCAGTCGATCTGTAATGGCGAGGGAGTGAATTTTGTTTTTAAGGCCTCCTACGATAAAGCCAATCGCACCTCTGCAAAATCTTTTAGAGGCACATCGGTACGCGATGGATGCCAGTTGTTGTGCGAGATCGGTGCTGCTCACGGGGTCCCTGTCACAACGGATGTTCATAATCCCGAGGAGGCCGCGATTGCAGGGGAGTTCATTGACATTCTTCAAATCCCCGCGTTTCTTTGCCGTCAGACCGATCTCATTGTCGCGGCTGCCAAGACCGGCCGGATCGTCAATGTAAAAAAGGGCCAGTTTCTTGCTCCTTGGGATATGAGGAATGTCGCCGCCAAACTCGAAGCCAACGGCTGCCAAAATTATTTTTTTACGGAGAGGGGCACGACATTTGGATACAATAATCTTGTTGCTGATATGCGCGCCATCCCGTGGATGCAGGAAATCGGATGTCCCGTTATTTTTGACGCGACGCATTCGGTGCAGCGCCCTGGTGGAGCTGGAGAGACAACGGGAGGTGATGGGAAGTTGGCTCCGGTTTTGGCTCGCGCTGCCGTGGCAGCCGGATGTGATGGGGTTTTTTTGGAAACCCACGAAAATCCTGCATTGGCCCTTTCCGACGGTCCCAATCAAGTTCCTCTGGAGGATCTCCCTCGCCTCATTAGGCAACTCAAAGCCATTCGTAATGCCGTATTATAAACTCGCCACATTTCTTTGCCTTCTCTCTATCGGGAGTTCGCTCTTGCTTGCAGCGCCTTCTCCCACCCCCGCTTCAAGCGAGAAAATTGATGTGCCGATTCCGGTGGGAATACCCGTTCTTGGACTAAAAATCCCTCATTATGATGAGAACGGAAAGTTGGCGATGGCCTTCGAGACGGAATCGGCAAAAAAAATCGACGAGAGTCAGATTGAAATGACCTTTGTTAAGTTGGAGGTTATTGATAAAGAGGGGGACAAGATTTTCGTTGAACTCCCCCAATCGTTATTTAACCTTGATACGCGTATTCTTACGGGTCACAAGGGGGCACTCATCAAGCGTTCCGATTTTGTCATCACCGGCGATCAAGTTGAATTCAATACCGAGACACGTTTCGGAACGATCCGCGGAAATGTAAAAATGGTCATTTCGACCGAAAATAACCTTCAATGAAACTCATCAAAAATTCCTTCCCGCCCCTCTTTTTTCTCATTCTGACTTTGTGTCTTGCCAATGCCCAGCAACCTGAGGCCAGTCCCTCACCTGAGACCAAGAGCAAAAATGCCCTCGGCTTTATTAACCCTATCGGTGGCGAGCGTCCGAAGGGGGCGCAAACCGAGATCACTGCAAATGGGGAAGCCTCTTACGACAACACAAAAAACACAGCTGAGTTTAGTGGGGGCGTGGTCGTTCGTGATACTCAATTTACTCTCACTTGTGACAACATGCTTGTCTATTTGGGCAAGGATCAAAAGGGACTGGAAACCGTGGAAGCCACCGGAAATGTGGTGATCATCCAAGAAAAATCGGACCCTAAAAGCACGGCTGCAAAATCCATTGGACGTGCAGGTGAGGTGACTTACAAGCCAGCGACTGGAGAAGTCGTGATGCGTAAATGGCCATCCATCCAGCAAGGCATCAATCAACAGGTCGCCACCGAGGAATCCACTGTCATGATCTTGAAAAACAGCGGTCAGTCTCGGACTATCGGCGGAAGCAAAACGCTCATTACCGATTCCCCCGACCAGAAATGAGCGCCTTGTCTGATAACGATAGCCCTTTGCTTCGCACCGAAGGATTGGTGAAAATCTATAATGGTCGCTCGGTGGTCAATGGCGTTGATATCAATGTCAAAAAAGGCGAGATCGTCGGATTACTTGGACCCAATGGGGCCGGAAAGACCACCACTTTTTATATGATCGTCGGTTTGGTCCGCCCCAATGGAGGAAGCGTCTATTTTCAAAATGCGGATGTAACCTCGATGCCTATGTATCAGCGCGCCCGTCACGGCATGGGCTACCTGCCACAGGAGGAGTCGATTTTTCGCAAGCTTACCGTGGAGGAGAATATTCTCGCGATTCTGGAAACCACCAATGCTACAAAGAAGGAACGTAAGGAACGCTGTGAAGAGCTTCTCACTCGCTTTGGTATCGAACACATCGCCAAAAATGAAGCGCTCACTCTCTCTGGTGGAGAGAAGCGACGACTGACCATTGCCCGTTCGCTGGTGACAAATCCCACGCTTCTCATGCTGGACGAGCCATTCAGTGGCGTAGATCCCATCGCTGTGCACGATGTGCAGCAGATCATTCAAGATCTCCGTGCCCAAGGTTTGGCGATTCTTATCACGGATCACAACGTCCGTGAGACCCTCAATATTGTCGATCGCGCCTATCTTATTTTTGAAGGAAGGGTCGAGAGTCAAGGGAACAAGGACTTTCTTCTCAACGACCCGATCAGTCGCAAGCTTTACCTTGGCGAATCCTTCACAATGTAGGTCGATTCTTTTTTTCAAAATCGTTATTGCGCTGATCTTGATTTTGCCGACCTTTGAGATCTCGGCCTATTTTTCATACCCATGTTGAACAAACTGCAAAAAAAAGTCTCCCACATCACGGTTGGGCATTTTTATGCAAACCATGCGGAGAAGCTTGGAATAAGGCTCGAGGGAGGATCACGCGGACTCAACCGTCTCATTCGCGAGCCCACCATCAATCGTCCAGGCCTCGCGTTGTCCGGTTTTTTCAATTATTTCGCTGAAAAGCGCATTCAAGTTTTGGGTTCCGCAGAATTGAGTTACCTCAAGAGCCTGAGCGCATCCGTGCTCAAGGAACGTTCGCGTGCTTTATTTGCCCGCAAAATGCCTTGCATTGTCGTGGCGCGTAATGCCCCCGTGCCCCAAGCTCTCCTCGATGCCGCCACTGAGTTTGAAACTCCAGTTCTGCGCACGAACATGATCACGATGAAATTTATCAACGCAGCCACGATTTTGCTCGAGATGGATTTCGCTCCATCGACCACCGAGCACGGCAGCATGGTGAGCATTCTTGGGATTGGAACTTTGATTCGCGGTGCAAGCGGTATTGGCAAAAGCGAGTGTGTACTCGGTCTGATTGAGCGCGGATACAGCCTCGTGAGCGATGACATCACGCGTTTCCGCACTGCCGAGGGGAGTGAGTTGATTGGAACCGCAGATAGTATGTCCCGTTTCCACATGGAGGTTCGCGGCATTGGAATCATTAACATCGCATCGATCTTTGGCGTCGGTGCTGTGAATCCGCAAAAGCGCCTCGATTTTGTTGTCACACTGAAAGATTGGCAGGATGTCGAAAATGTGGATAGAATCGGAATCGATCGCGAAACCTACGAAATTTTGGGTATCAAAATCCCGCACGTCACACTGCCGGTGCGGACCGGACGTGACATTGCCCGACTAGTGGAAGTCGCGGCGCTGGATCAGAAACTCAAAGACATGGGCGAAAACAGCGCGCAGGAATTTAATCAGAGACTCTTACATATGATCAGTGAACGCCGGAGCAGATGATGGGAATTCTAACCAAAAAAAAACTTTCAGATGACCTTCAGCGTTGCAGCGGCGAAGTCACCATCGATAATCGCAACGGTCTCCATGCGAGACCAGCCGCCATGTTTGTCAAAATCTCCAGTCGATACCGGGCCGAAGTCTGGGTCGAAAAAGACGGGGAAAGGGTCAATGGAAAAAGCATTATGGGACTCATGATGCTGGCTGCAGGCAAGGGTTCGAAGCTCACCATCCATGCCGAAGGCGTGGATGCCGATAAGGCTGTCGCAGAAATTAAGAGCCTCGTGGAGACTCGATTTGGCGAAGAGTAGTTCTTCTCATTGATCAAGTTTTAAATTGTGATACATCTCCATTTGGAATGGAGAGTCAGACACAAAAAGAGGAGAAGCGATTTAGTGGCATACCTGCTGCGCCGGGCATCGCCCACTTTCCTGCTTTTTTGCGTCACGAGGTTGATGAAGAAATCCTTTCGCATCCAATTGATGATGCCGATGTGGAGCGCGAAATCATTCGATTTGAGGATGCGCTCATAGCGACCCGAGTCGAGTTACTAGAGATTCAGCAACGCATTGTCGCCGCAATCGGTTCTGAGGATGCCAGTATTTTTGATGCCCATCTTCTTGTTGTGGAGGATCGGACGCTGATCGACGAAGTGCTTCGAATGTTGGAGCGCGAGAGGTTGAATGTGGACTACGTCTTCCAGCAAGTTGCTCAGAAATACTGTGCCACGCTCGAGGCGATCGATGATCCTTATCTGCGCGAACGTGTCGTGGATATTCAAGACGTGACCCGTAGAGTGATTCGCAATCTCCTTGGTAAAGCCCCTCATAATCCTGCGGCGCACGACCATCAGCACATTGTTGTTGCTCATAATCTGACTCCATCCGATACCGCGCAGTTGAACCGCGATCTCGTGTGTGGTTTTGTGACCGAGATCGGAAGCAAGACTTCCCACACGGCCATCATGGCGCGTTCCTTGGAAATTCCGGCCATCGTTGGCATGCAGGGAATTTGCCAGAATATCCAACTCGGTGATGACATCCTCATCGATGGGTATAACGGGCTACTGATCCTCAACCCCTCGTTGGAGACGCTCATTGAATATGGCCGCATCGAGCAGCAAAAAGAGGAGGTCGTCGAGCGGCTTCAGCTTATTCGTGAAACGGAATCCACCACCCGCGATGGAAAGCACATTATTCTCTCTGCAAATGTGGATCTTCCCGACGACCTTGCCGATATCAAGGCGAGCGGAGCGGAGGGGATCGGTCTCTACCGTACGGAGTTTCTTTATCTGAATCGCGACACTTGTCCGGACGAAGAAGAGCAGTATGGCCATTACTTGCAGGCCGCGGAGGAGTCACTGCCGCACAGCGTCATTATTCGCACACTCGACATCGGTGGAGATAAATCTTCAACCAGTCTCCTTTTTGAAGAAGAAGCGAATCCCTTCCTCGGTTGCCGAGCTATTCGCTTTTGTCTCGAAAACCTAGATATTTTTAAAATTCAGCTTCGAGCCATCCTTCGTGCATCGACGGTTGGTAACATTCGGATTATGTATCCGATGATCTCGGGATTGCAGGAGTTGCGCAGAGCTAATGCGGTCCTCGAGGATTGCAAAAACGAACTCGCAGCAGCAGGGATTCCATTCCAAGCCGATATTGAAGTTGGCATCATGATCGAAATTCCTAGTGCTGTTTTGGTCGCGGATCACTTGGCGCGTGAAGTCAAATTTTTCAGCATCGGAACTAACGATCTCATTCAATACACGATTGCCGTTGATCGCTTAAACGATCGCATTGCGCATCTCTACAATCCGACCCATCCCTCGATTCTTCGGATGATCAAGATGACGGTCGATGCAGCCCGTGCTCAAAATATATGGGTCGGGGTTTGCGGGGAAATGGCGGCCGATATTCTTCTCACTCCGATCCTCATCGGACTTGGATTAGAGGAATTGAGTGCGACGGGCGCCTTGGTTCCGAGAGTGAAAAAGGCCGTTCAATCTCTTGATTCTTCGAGTTGCAGAGATCTTGTGAATACCGCTCTGACGATGGATGACTCCCATGCGATATTGGAAATGAGTATCGCTATGGCGCGTCAGAATTACAGCGACTTACTCGATTAATCGAATCGCCGCTGATATTCCGGCAACATGTGCTGCGACTCTGGCCTCAATGCCGAACTCGGATGCAGTTTCTAAAGTGAAGGTTCTTTTCGCGTAGCCGAGGTGGAGTGCGATGGCCTCTGGCCAGTCTGTCATCATGTCCTCTGTGATCCGTCTGCGGATGACGCCTGCTTTGGCCTTGTTCCCATCGATGCTTTTGCGCGGGTCGACTGGAATCGCTGTCGACATGGCTTCGATGATTCTTTCTCCCCAGTGAGGCTTCTTCCTCAAAGGTTCGTAGAGGTAGACACCTTGTCCATCGTAGTCCTCATGCAGGTTGATCGCAAGATTGAAGCGCGTGCGGCCTAGTAAATCGAGTTGAGCTTTGACAACGGGTGGATGCTTTTGTCGATAGCCCCGATTGAGGTCGAAATTATCTTCATCGCATCTCTTGTTATGAACGAGCCCCCATGGGTTCAAACAAGGGAAAATGAGAATTCTGAGTGACTGGACGAGATCACTGTTATTCGCTACCCAAGCAAGCAGCGCTTCGGTAGATGCGGGTTCGTCACCATGTATGCCCCCAGACAGGTAAATGCTGGGGACGTTGGGTTGGGGAGATAGGCTTTCGAGGTAATAAACTGGATAACCGCCGCTTTTGGCAAATGGACGCATCCGAAGGCCAACCGATTTCGCGATCGCCCGCCACCTTTGGATTAAAAAGGGATAGTCGTGGCTACGGGAATAGAGAAGCGCGTCAGGGGATTCGGCTTTTTTGTTAGCCGCCAGTTTTGACTTCGATGATGTCATGCGGGGCGCTCTCGCGAAGTCCGGCTGGAGTGATGCGGGTGTATCGGGCGTTGCTTCGAAGTTCCGACAGATTGCCTGCACCGAGATAGCCCATGCCGCTTTGGAGTCCACCGGCAAGTTGGGCTAGGACGGTATCTGCGGGAGCTGAGACCTCCTTGAGTGCCTCGACGCCTTCGGCTGCGGATTTTTGAGATATCTCACGGGCGTGGCCATAACGGGCGGCACTGCCAGCCTTCATCGCGGCATGGCTGCCCATGCCCCGATATTGCTTATAGAACTTGCCGTTGATCTCAAGGATCTGACCTGGGGCCTCCGGGCAACCTGCAAGCAGGCTCCCGCAAACAACCGCATCGGCGAGAGTGAGAGCCTTCACGACGTCTCCGGATTTGGTGATGCCACCATCTGCGAGAATGGTGACTCCATGATCGCGGGCGGCTTGCGAGCAAACATAGAGCGCGGTGAGTTGAGGAATGCCGACTCCGGCTACAACTCGCGTGGTGCAAATCGATCCCGGACCTTGCCCAATCTTCACCGTATTGGCTCCGCTTTTGGCTAGAAATTCCACTCCAGCGGCACTGGTAACGTTGCCAGCAATGATAGTGAGATCGGGGAGGGCATGGCGAATGGCCTTCACGGCCTCACCTACGCCGAGGGTGTGTCCGTGAGCGGTGGATATGGCAACGGCGTCGAGTCCACGTTCCACGAGTGCCTCCACGTGACATAATAGTTGATCTTTGTCGATAGAGCCATCTGATTTGCGAGGTGCGCTCACTGCAGCGCCGCAAAGGAGGCGGAATTTCGAGTCCCTAGCTGGCTTGGTCTGCAATAAACGCTCTTGAGAGATGCGCTCGATATCACTGAGGGTGAACAATCCTTTCAAGTGATCCTCCGCATCCACGACGAGAAGTTTATGGATACCGATGTGCTCGGTAAAAAATCGATCAGCTCTTTGGATCGGATCATCTCCAAGTTCGCTTTCACGGATGGTCAGAACGCCGTCTCTCTTGATCATGGCCTCACCGACACCCCGATGGGCGAAGCGTGGCCTCACGCAATGTCCGGGTAATAGACCTAGAAGGGTGTCGTCTTTATCGACGACGGGAAAGGTGCTGAAACTGAATTTTTTTTCTTCGATAAGCCCAAGCACATCGCCAATGCACTGCTCTGGATGAACCTTGATCGGTTCACGAATCAGTCCGTGGATATGATTTTTGACGCGTGAGACTTCAGAAAGTTGTTGCCGGGGCGGCATGTTGTAGTGAATCAGACCCAGCCCGCCGTTGAGAGCCAAAGCGATCGCCATGCGGGACTCCGTTACGGTATCCATATCCGCCGAGACAATCGGCAGGTGGAGATACAGTCCGGGTCCGAGACGGGTTTCAAAGTTGGCATCCTTGGGTATAATCTCGCTGTAGAGGGTAGCCAGCGTCACATCATCATAGGTGAGCGAGAGGCCAGAATTTCCACGGAAAAAGCTGTCTGCGGGTTGATAGAAAAAACTATCCAATTCCTGCGAGGACCAGGGTGCGTTTGATGGAACCTTCAT
>CAMDOJ010000005.1 GCA_945903555.1 Chthoniobacter flavus | reverse complement strand
GACGCAGCTTAAAGGTCTGCTGCGTGCAGCGGCGGAAATATGGCATCTGATATTACCACCAACCGAAAGGCCCTCCGAGATTACCACATTCTCGAGAGGTTTGAGGGCGGGTTGGAACTCAAGGGAACTGAGGTCAAATCGATCCGCGCCGGACTTGTCTCTCTTCAAGGTGCGTTTGCCAAATTGGAATGTGGGCAGCTGTATCTTTTTGAAAGCACGATCCAACCCTACGAGCGTGCAAGCCATGAGCAGCATGAGTCCAAGCGTGCAAGAAGGCTTTTGTTGCACCGAGTGGAAATAGATAAGTTGGCCGGAGCGATCGAGCGGGATGGGCTCACTATTCCTGCACTTCGGCTTTATTGGAAAAAGGGCCTCGTCAAAATCGAATTGGGAATCGGTAAGGGAAAACAGGCAGCCGATAAGCGGATGGATTTGAAAAAGCGTGTGGAGTCGAGGGAAGCCGAGCGGGCGGTGTCCGCATTCCATCGCCGGGGACAATAAGAACCAGAAACCCAATCGGGTTTTGTTGCTAGGCGAAGGTTGACGAAGTTTCAATAAGATATCGTGGGTCCTTCGCATGCAAGAAACCGCTTAGGTGCTTGCTCTCAGGGGTATTTTTAGAAAAAAGAATGACTTTAAATTGGGCGCCCATCGTTTCAGGATGGAGAAGCATCTTTAGTGATCGGAGTTTTTTAAGTGTTACTGGCTCTGGTGCTTTTCCGTCCATGGATTGCAGTATTTTTGTAGCGGCACCGACGAGAAAGTGATGTTGATCAGTATAACCGAGTAAGTTCAGCCCAACCGCCCAAGCATCGCGGGAGAGAGCGGAAAAGTCGACATGGGCAGTGATGTCCTTTTTGCCCGGATGATCGAGTGGGTTTTCGTCGCGGTGGTGTTTTGAGTAACAGGCCAGAGTCCCTTTGCTTCGGTGATCGGCCAGAAAGTCTTCGCCCGTCATGCCATAGTCGATCGCGAGAAGGAACCCCATTTGCATGGCGCTAGATATCCCTTGGAGGATCTCTTTTTGGCCGCGCCTGCATTCGGTAAGGAATCCATCGGGTCTTGGCGGGAGTGTCGTACCGATGATGAAATTTTGGCTTGGACTGAAAATAAAATCATCACCCTTCGAGTCAACAAGTAGCTCCCGCCACATCCCATCATGGGCCTCCATGATATCAAAAGGGATCGCGTCGAAGAGCTCGTTTGAAAAGTGGACTCCGCAGAAAGGGGGAAGACAATCAGGTGAAAGGACCCAGGAAACATCGGCTCCCGCAAGGAGGAGGCTTTGTTTTTTTTGGAGAGATTCAAGTGGTTCGACGATGATCCAGTGCGCCGACTCTAAAGGTGTCCCAGAAAGGGCCGCGATCACATCTCTTGCAAGTTGACCATCATTGGCGCCTTGTTCGACAATAGTGAATTCTTGTGGCTCACCGAGAATGGACCACATCTCGATAAACTGTCCGGCTAAAATCTCACCAAAAATAGGGCCGACGCTTACGTTGGTGAAGAAATCCCCCTCGCGGCCGACTTTTAGTCGATCGCTCACGTAGTAGCCTTCTATGGAATCGTAGAGGGCAAGTTCCATAAAACGGGAAAACCTCATCGCCCCCGTTGCTGCAACCTCGTCGTGAATCCGGTAGCTAAGGCTTGGTGACCTCACGCACATAGACGTTGATTTGTCCTCCTGTGCTTTCACGAACATCCATGACTTGGAACGGGCGTCGCGAATCACGAGATATGAAACTACCATCGGACGGGGCTTTCATCCCATTTGGGTATTGGACGATGATTCTTATGCCATCCGAGCGGGATCCTAGTCCTGAGCTGCGCTGGGTGGGGCGTAAGACGGCGCGATCGCCGCCAGAGGCCGTGACATTAAAGTTTCCATGCAAGTATATCCGCTCGCCAGATGAGCCTTTGACTGCGATTTCTGAAACATCGGACGAAGTGAGCAAGCGACCGCGAGGCATTCTACCCGGTTCATACACAGTCCACTCTTTGGAGTTGGATGCGGCGATCGCTTGGGGTGGTGTCGGAGTTGTTGCTGGTGTCGTTACCAGCATTACTGGGGGCTGCTTTGCAACAGGGGGTGGTGTTGGGGTCGTGCGCGCCGGTAGCGCTTGGCGAGGCAATGGTGTCGGGGATGCTTTGGCTAGAAGTGGAGTAGCTGATACAAGCGGAGTAGGTGTGGCTACAACGAGGAGCGGTGTGGCAACGGGCAGCGGTGTGGGTAAAGGCGAGCCCTCATTTACCGGTAGGGGTTTCTCAACACGCATGAGGTGCTGATTCAAGCTGGCTTGTTGAGTGTCCGGTTTCGGTATTTCCTTTTGTTTAATGCTGGGCTTGGATTTGCGGCGGAAGTGGGCGTATTTAATTTCAGCTTGGTTTTGTCGCGCCTTATCAATCAAAGGAAGGCCCGCTTTCATGTGCAATTGATCAGGAGGATCAAGGGAGAATGTCCCGTTTTCTTGAGCCGATTCGTAGCTGGGATAAAGTATCGAAATCGTGCTTATTTTGATGCGTCCATCCTTCAGTTGCTCGACATTAATGATCGCCGCCAATTCATTTTCACGTTTTAGGTCGATATCCAAGCCGGTGAGGAGGGATCGGTGTAGATTGGGGATGGATTTTTTATTCGAGGTGAAAATTTGTTCGATAAGAAGATTTGGGTTCTCTTTGGATTGAGCCAGCACGACAACCCCAGAAACAAAAAAATCAGAACTGGTGAGCTCGTAAGAATCCAAGATGTTGAATGTGCCCACCACATAGGGCACAAGGCCATCGAGAGGTTTGAAATTACGAACGTAATTCCGAAGAAAAATCTCATTTGTGCGAGCCAGTTGCCGAGGCTTCATTGCACTAAAGCGATCAAAAATTTGAGGAGCTCTTAAAAATTCTCCGCGCGGCGCGGCGGTGAGTTCAAATCGCTTGGGAGAATCGATCTTTTTGAGTCTGGTGAGGATTTCGTAGCTGAATGGTTTCTCGGGATGACCAAAAATATAATAGCTTCCAAACCAGCAACTAATTGCAAATCCAATCAAGACAATGATTAGAACAGTCCAGCCAAAAAGTCCTCCATCGCTGGATCTTGAAGAGGGCAGTATCTCACGATTTGGTTCATTAAACCAAGCACGGTCACTGTGTCTTCCGGGATCGTTGGGCATGGGAGTTAGGATTTGACCGCAGCGGATTCTTCAAAGGATGTGCCGCATCCACACGATCTTGCCGCACGGGGGTTTCTGATTCGAAACCCTGCTCCGGCAAGGCCGTCTTCGTAATCCAGCGTGCAACCAGACAAAAAACTGGAGCTTCCTTGGTCTACGAAAACCTTGGCTCCCGCATGCTCGACTACGTCCTGTCCATCGCCCTGAACATCGATCTCCATGATGTATTGAAGGCCAGCGCAGCCGCCTTTCTCCACAGACAAACGCAATCCATCTCCGGAACCTTTCGTTGCAATAAGGTCAAGCAGCGCTTGCGCAGCATCATCAGTAATTTTGATCACGTTCTTTTCATAAGAACGATTCCGTGCAAAGTCAAATGGCATGGGAAAGATTCGACTACTTACAGATGAGGTTGCCAGCCAAGTCGCCGCCGGCGAGGTGGTCGAGCGTCCAGCGTCGATTGTCAAAGAACTAGTGGAAAACAGCATTGATGCCGGTGCCCGCCGGATCACAGTGGAATTTGCTCGTGGGGGGTGTCAGTTAATCCGAGTGACCGATGACGGATCGGGCATGGATCGTGAGGATGCCATCCTGTGTCTGGAGCGTCATGCAACGAGTAAAATCCGTTCAGCTGAGGATTTGGCTTTGGTCTCGACTATGGGATTTCGAGGTGAGGCGCTACCGAGTATAGCTAGCGTTTCCCGATTTAATTTATCCACTCGCACCCGTGAGGGCGGAACCGGTACGGAAATCAAAATGGCTGGCGGCAAGATGGAGTCAGTTTCGGATTCTGGGGTGGCTCCTGGAACCGAGGTTGAAGTCAGTTCACTTTTCTTCAATGTTCCAGCGCGAAAAAAATTTCTTCGTGGTGAGGAAACTGAAGCTGCCCATGTCATCTCCCAAATGCAGTCGCTTGCCGTTGCCCATCCAGAGGTCACGATGACACTAGTACGAGAGGGGCGTTGCCTTTGGAAAGCAGGAGGAACGTCCGATCTCGGAGTTCGTCTCGTGGATCTTTTTGGCGCCGATTTCATGCGAAGGTTGACTGCATTGGAATCTACTGAGGAATGCGGGATAAAGCTGGAGGGATATTTGTCGAAACCTGGCGAGGGAAGACCGGATCGCGACCAGCAATTTGTTGTGCTTAACCGTCGGGTAGTCCAATGCCCTGCTGTTTTTCGTGCGCTCCGTGAAGCTTATGGGGATGCTCTCCCTCGAGGTCGCCATCCACTCGGTGTATTGCGAATATCGATGGACCCACTGGCGTTTGATTGCAATGTCCACCCTGCAAAGCGCGAGGTTCGACTGCATCGTCCAGATGTGCTGAAACAGGCGGTTTATCTTTGCGGTAGAAGAATGCTAGATAATCTTAATTCCTCGACCCGATCCCCAGCCACAGAGCGTCCAGTGCGAGCGGCGGAGATCCCTCTCCCAGAATCTTCCTCCATCGACGTGCCTCATCACCCCAGTCGATCATTCGCGAGTCCTCCCCAGATGGAGTTTCCTGTACCGGATTTAAATATTTCAGAGCCCTCCGAGGAACCTTTTCGAATCATTGGGCCACTGGGAGCGCACTGGATTATTCTGGAGGGCAAGGATGGTCTTGTTTTGCTGGATGTAAGAGCCGCCTCCGAGCGCATTCTTTTTGAAAATCTTCGTAAGGATGCCGCTTCCGGTAACGCTGCTTCGCAAAACTTACTTCTTCCCTCGATTGTCGACTTGACCCCCAAGGATGCGGTTTGGATATCAGAAAATCTTCGGGCTCTGGAATTGGCTGGATTCCATTTGGAGCCATTCGGGGGGGATTCATTCAAAGTAGAAGCTATACCTGCCTGCTTAGCTTTGAGTGATATCCGAGATGCGCTTCTTGATGTTTGCCTCACCCTTCGTTCCACAGGTCTTGTAGGATCCAGTCAGCCTGTAGTGGATGCTCTGATACGCTCTGTTTCTAGGTTTGCGTCCAGCAATGGTTTCCAATATGGCGAATCACGAGCCATGCATTTAGTGCGCGAACTACTCAAATGCGAGCTGCCGTATGCTTGTCCGCAAGGTCGTCCGACTCTCATTCAGTGGTCATTTTCGGAACTCGAGCGGAAATTCGGCCGATAAAAACAAACGCGATTCTGACAAGGAAGAGCATTTTATTTAAAAAAAAGGATGTCGCATTGCTTGCACTCTGTGAATGTGAGATAGAAAAATAAATCTATGTCAGATTTGAGGATCGAGCCCGCTACTTTGGATGACCTCTCCGAACTCACGGAGTTGCTTCACGACTTGTTCACTCATGAGGCGGACTTCACTCCGGATCGTGAGAAGCAACTTCGCGGGTTGCGCCTGATTTTGGAGCAACCGTCTAGGGGAAGAATCTTCGTTATTCGCAACGAGTGGATGATTGTCGGAATGATCAATCTTTTAATCACAATTAGCACTGCCGAGGGTGGATTCGTGCTGGTCTTGGAGGATCTCGTCATTCACCGAGACCACCGCAATCAAGGGTTCGGATCGCGGTTACTCAATCATGCATTTGAATTTGCTAGGCAGAAAAAATTCCTGCGTATTACCCTCCTCACGGATAAGGGCGAGCAGGCAAGACCATTCTATCTCAAGCACGGCTTTGCCGACAGCGCGATGAGTCCTATGCGCTATGTTTTCGTTGATGAGCAGTGATCTTGTTGCGCTTCTTCACTGCGCGAGTGGCATCACCCCTATTGTAAAATGATCACCACGGCATTCGTTCTTGGGGCAGGTTTGGGAACGCGACTCCGACCCCTTACGGATCTACGCCCGAAGCCCCTAGTCCCCATCTTTGATAAACCGCTCATCTCTTTTGCATTTGATCATCTCATCGCATCAGGGGTTCGTCGGTTCGTCGTAAATACGCACCATTGCGCAGAGGCCTATGCCGACCAATTGGGTATGGAAAACGAGACAGCGATCTACCGAGGTTATCCAATTCAATTTTCACATGAACCCGTCCTTCTTGAGACCGGCGGCGGAATCAAAAGAGCCGCTCCAATGCTCGGTAAGGAGCCATTTATTGTCTACAATGGCGACGTGCTTGCAGACTTTCCGTTGGACTCATTGTTCGAAGCGCACATGGGATCGGGAAACCTCGCCACATTCGCTCTTCGCGCAAAGGGTGGGGAGCGTCGGATTCAATGGGATTCTCAAAGTGGACTCATCACCGACATGCGTGGACTGATCGGCGGGCGCGCAGAACCAGCCTACCTTTTTACCGGTATCAGTATTATTTCTCCGGAGGTTTTCGACCACATTCCAGATGGGGAGATCGTTTCAATTATTCCCATCCTCGTTGACCTTCTGCGGACCGGTGCGCGCATCGGTGGCGTTGTGATTAATGGTGGAGATTGGTTTGATATCGGCAATATCGATTCCTATATGGAAGTCCACTCCGTTATCGCTTCGCGCAAGCATGCTATTTCCTATCTCCCGCAAACGTGGCCGGTATCCATCCAGAATGGCGCCTACATTGACCCAACGGCAGAAATCCTTGGATCCACTGTCGTAGGACAAGGGGCCTACGTGGGTAGCGGAGCGAGATTAGAAAATGTCATTGTCTGGCCATGTGAAAACGTAGTAGCCGGAAGCCAAATCAAAAACGCGGTCATCTCCAACGGCAAAGTTGCCCAATCTAGTTGCAGCATAGTGGGCGAACGTGCTTAATTTCTCACGCAAACATCATAAAAGAATGAAAATCTCACCATACAAAATTTCCGCTTTCGCCTCAATCGTGGCTCTTGTTTTTTTGATCGGATGTTCAAATAAAAAAAATCCAATCTCTGGAGTTAAGCAGGCATCCGAAGTCAAGTCCGCTCCAATGCCATCGGCCATTAGATCTAGCACCAATGCGCCTCAGGCACCTTCTGGGAGGAGTGGAGTTTCACTGGAATCATCATCAACTGGTCCGAAGTTCCGGTTCTGAAATTCCAAAGTAAACAAGGTGGCCACACGCTTATGAAAAAAATTGTTATTTTTCGCTTGCCTCTTTGCGTCTCATCTATAGTTTCCTCCTTCCCGCTACACCTCGGTATGAGATCCAGTATCGCTTCGGCGTGATATTTTATCACAGCAAAGCATCGAGGTTGCGAGAAATTACAAAATGAAATCACAACAACACATCATCTCAAAAACCAGTCTGCAAGAGGCAGCGGTGTGTTGTGTCGATACCAGATTACTTTAATATGAGCGCCACTGTCCTCACATCAACTGAAGCTGCAAAAGCTAAAATTGTTCTCATCACAGACGAAGCTAAAGGAAACCAAGCTGTCCACGATGTCGTTGTTGCAATCCAAGCAGCTCGTCGCAGCGGCACGGCTTGCGCCAAGACAAAAGCAGAAGTTAGTCTTTCTGGTCGCAAGCCCTGGCGGCAAAAGGGAACCGGCCGAGCCCGTGCGGGTTATTTTTCCAGTCCTGTTTGGGTAGGTGGTGGCGTGGCTCATGGTCCTAGGCCGCGTGATTACACAAAAAACACACCCAAAGCTGTAAAAAAGCTGGCATTCAGAAAAGCGTTGAGTGCCCGTATTGCCGATGGTGACATTCTCTTTGTCGAAGCATTTTCTGTGGCAGAGCCAAAAACCAAGCAATTTGTCAAACTCTTGACCTCGACAGTGTCTAGTGCCCGTAAGACACTCATAGTTTCCGAGGGGTTCGATGATAACACCTTCAAGGCAGCCCGTAATGTGGCCTGCGCTCAACTTACCCGTGCATCCGATGTCAATACAGAGCAGTTGCTCGCATTTGATAAAATCATCCTCACCCGTGCTGGATTAGAAAAAATATCTGAAAGACTAGCGTAATGAACCAAGTTTACGACCACATCGAAACAATCCTGCTCACGGAAAAAGCGACCCTTCTTTCCGAAAAGCTCAATAAGTATGTCTTCCGCGTGCCGCCTTCGGCAAACAAGCTTCAGATCAAGCGTGCCGTCGAGGTCATTTTCAATAAAAAAGTATTGGACGTGAACACGGCAAATTACGCTGGCAAGAAAAAACGTGAACGCCGCGCCGACTTCGGTCGCAAGCCACATTGGAAAAAAGCTTTTGTAACTCTCAAAGAGGGTGACAAAATCAATCTTGTCTAAAGAGAAAGCAGAACATGGCAATCAAAACATTTAGACCGCTGACCCCGTCAGCCAGATTCAAAGCTCTTCCTGATTTTGCAGAAATCACGAAGTCAAAGCCTGAAAAAAGCCTCACAGAGGCGATCAAACGGACAGGTGGCCGCAATAACCAAGGTCGTATTACGATGCGGCATATTGGCGGTGGACACAAGCGCCGCTACCGTATTATTGACTTTAAGCGCCTTCGTCGTGATGTGGCAGCTCAAGTCACTGCGATTGAATATGACCCGAATCGCTCAGCTCGCATAGCATTGATCCAATATCCTGATGGGGAAAAAGCCTATATCTTGGCTCCTGTTGGACTCGCTGTTGGCGCTTCAGTTTGTGCAGGTGAAAAATCTGAGCCCAAAGTTGGAAATGCGCTTCCTTTAAAATTCATTCCGCTTGGAACTTCAATCCACAATCTTGAACTCATTCCTGGCCGTGGCGGTCAGATCGTTCGCAGTGCAGGTTCTGTTGCCATTTTAGCCAACCGCGAAGGAGGTTACGCTCTCGTCAAATTAGCCTCCGGCGAAATGCGTCGCATCAACGAGGATTGCTTTGCTACCATTGGGCAGGTTGGTAATACAGACCACATGAATATTTCATCCGGGAAAGCTGGTCGTAGCCGCTGGTTGGGCATTCGTCCGCACGTTCGCGGTATGGTAATGAACCCAGTCGATCACCCGATGGGTGGTGGACAAGGCAAAAGTAAAGGTGGCGGCGGTCGTCATCACCCTATGTCACCATGGGGTCAGTTGGCCAAAGGGTTTAAAACCCGCCGGAAACACAAACCTAGCGATTCCTTTATCGTTCAACGTTGCAAGTCTAAATCTAAGAATTAACCATGGCACGCTCTCTCAAAAAAGGCCCTTTCGTTGAATGGAAGCTTCTCGACAAAATCGATCGTATGACCGAGTCGGGAACCAAAAAACCAATTAAAACCTGGTCACGTCGTAGTACCATTACTCCTGACTTTGTTGGTCACACATTTAACGTTCACAATGGGAAGACTTTTATTCCTGTTTTTGTAACTGAAAATATGGTCGGTCATAAGTTGGGTGAGTTTTCACCGACGCGTATCTTTAAGAAACACGGTTCTCACACCGCAAAAGTGACCAAATAATCACATGGGTGTTGTCGCCATGGCGGCAGCGCTCATTTTCTTGACTGCAATTCAAAAATTGCACGCTCAAGAAAAAAGCTCTTTGACAGATTTTGAATCTAGTAGTTCTCATGAGAAACATATTGTTTCTCATGAAGATGTTCTTGATCCTTGCGTATTGCAGGAAAGACTTGTTTTAGCAGATCAAAAAAACAAGTTCCTATCGCAATGTTTAAGCCAAGCGAATATTGAAGCTGAAATTTTAAAGAGGCAAAATATTTCATTGTTAGAGAAAATTGAGGTTTTAGGTCTCAACTCTCTCTCCCTTGATCCCAAAAGTCTCGAATCTAAATTGTTAGAATCCGTTAGAGAAGTTCGATTGTTAAAAAATGATGCTAATAAAGCATTAAATTGTATGACTTCCCTTTCTGAATCTCTTCAAGTTTTGCTTAAGACATCGAAGGATATTAACCCACAGGTACGATTAAGTTTGGAAATTGAACTAAGAAATACTCTTAATATTCTTAATTCAGCACTTCCATGCAAAACAAATCCTCCAAAAACCTTAATTGATGCTAAAGTCATCGACATTCAGAAGAACACAGAACTAATAGTTGCAAATGTTGGTGCAAGCAATGGCGTGAAATTAGGAATGACATTTTCTGTTTTACGTGACAATAGAAAAATTGCTTCCGCCTATGTTATTGATGTTCGCGAAAAAATTTCAGGTGCTACGATTCAAAATCTAACTTCAGAGAATATGCCGGTGGAAAATGGAGATATCCTTAAAGTGGATTTAATTAAATAGAACAGTAAACAAAAATATTAACATGCAGGTAAAATCGATTCACAGATTTGCTAAAATTTCAGCTTTTAAGGCTCGCGAAGTTACTCGTGCTATTCAGGGTATGCCTGCTAGCGACGCGCTTGATCTACTTAGGTTCACTCCCAAAAAAGCAGCCGGACTCGTTTCAAAGACTCTTAAAAGCGCGATAGCCAACGCTGAAAATAACAACAACTTGAATGTCGCTGATCTTGTCGTTAAGGAGGCCGTTGTAGGGGAGGGCCCTACACTCAAGCGCTCACAACCCAAGGCTCGAGGAAGCGCCGGTCCCATTCGTAAGCGTACGAGTCACATCCGTGTCATTTTGACAGACGAAATTCAAATTGTTCGTCGTGAGGATAAGCCTAAAAAAAAGACAATTACATCACGCAAAGTAAAATCTGCAGCTAAGTCGGCGACAGAGTCAACAACCGAAACTGCAGTTACAACTGCTGAAACCAAAGAATAAACTATGGGACAAAAAGTTAACCCTATCGGATTTCGTCTTCCAATCACTCGCGACTGGACCTCACGATGGTATGCATCACGAAAAGATTTCGCTGATTATTTGATCGCTGATGATCGCATTCGTACCACTCTTAAAAAGAAACTCAAGCAAGCCGCAGTTTCTCGCATTGTCATTGAGCGCGCTTGGAATAGTGTTCGTGTTACTATCCATACAGCCCGCCCAGGCGTTGTAATTGGTCGTCGCGGCTCGGAAATTGAAAATCTTACAAAGGAAGTCAGTGATCTTGCTGATGGCAAACAAGTCAAGATTGATATCGTTGAGATTAAGAATCCAGACCTCGATGCCCAACTTGTTGCTGAAAACGTCGCTTCCCAATTAGAGCGTCGAATTTCATTCCGTCGTGCCATGAAGCGTGCGCTTCAAATGACGATGGAACAAGGCGCACTTGGAATTAAAATCCGTTGCGCAGGTCGTCTTGGTGGTGCTGAAATCGCTCGCACCGAGCGGTACCATGAAGGAAAAGTTCCTCTCCATACACTTCGCACACCTATTGACTACGGTTTTACAGAAGCCGAGACTGTTGCCGGCAAAATTGGCATCAAGTGCTGGATCTGTAAAAAGGTAGAAGTCATCGAGGAAGCTCGTCCAGAGACGAAACCCGTAGTTACACCGGATGTTGTCGTCGCTGAATGACACTGTTTTAAATTTTAATAGAATACTGATATGCCATTGATGCCCAAACGCGTGAAATATCGCAAAACCCAACGCGGAAGTCGCAAAGGGAATGCGACACGGAATCTTAAAATTGATTTTGGTGAATTCGGTTTACAAACTTTAGAGCGTGCTTGGATCACTAACACCCAGATCGAAGCTGCCCGTGTTGCACTCACTCGCAACATGAAGCGTAAAGGGAAGCTTTGGATTCGTATTTTCCCTGATAAATCCGTGACAGCTCGCCCACCAGAAACACGAATGGGTAAAGGAAAAGGCCAACCTGAATATTGGGTTGCTGTTGTCAAACCAGGAAACATCCTTTTTGAGCTTGACGGTATTCCTGAATCTGTAGCGCGTGAATCCCTGAGATTAGCCGCAAACAAGTTGCCTGTTCGCACACGATTCATAACACGCCATCACGCTGAATAATAGTTGACATGAAAATCGAAGAAATTGTAGAATTAACCCCGAAAGAGCTTCTAGCCCGTAAAAAAGAGCTATCAGCTGAGATTTTCAATCTGCGTATTCAAAAGCAGAGCGGTCAATTGGAGCGGCCACACCTTATTCGTGTAGCTCGTCGCAACATCGCACGTATCGAAACCGTTCTGAGCCGTAAGGCCGGGGCAGAAACTGCCAAGTAAATGGAAGAAATTATCACTTCAGAAAAACCCTTAAAAAGGGCCCTACGAAAAGTTCGCGTTGGCGAAGTTGTTTCCGACAAAATGGACAAATCCATTGTTGTTAAAGCAATCACCCGCGTACCTCATCCCAAGTTTGGTAAAATCACCAAACATATCACCAAGTTCCATGCTCACGATGAAAAAAACGAGGCCAAGATTGGCGATCGCGTCAGCATCATGGAAACGAGACCTCTCAGTCGCACTAAGCGCTGGCGCCTTGTTGAAATCCTTAAACACTAATTAAACATGATCCAGATTCGCTCACGCCTAGATGTCGCCGATAATACCGGTGCTCGCATGGCCACTATGATCGGTGTAATTGGTAAAAACACAATGACCGCCCGTATCGGTGATATCATTACAGCTAACGTTAAAGAAGCCTCCGCAGGTGGCACTGTCAAAAAAGGGGATGTCGTTCGTGCGGTTATCGTCCGTACCAAAAAACCCGTTACACGGGAAGATGGTTCCTGCCTTCGCTTTGATAGCAATGCAATCGTTATTATAGACAAAGATAGAAACCCTCGTGGCACTCGTATTTTTGGCCCTGTTGCCCGTGAACTTCGTGAAAAAAACTTCATGAAAATCATTTCCTTAGCTCCTGAGGTATTATGAATCGTACTAAATTCCATGTTCGTCGCGGTGATACTGTAGAAGTAATCAGCGGTAACCATAAGGGTGCTTCTGGAAAAATTCTTGAGATCAAACCCGATAAGTTACAAGTCATCATTGAAGGCGTTCGGATGATTAAAAAACATCAGCGCAAGAATCAAGACAACCCGAATGGCGCCATTATTGAGCGTGAAGGACCTTTGCATATTTCGAATGTGAAACTTCTCGAAAAGGCCTCAGATAAAGGTTCCAAAAAAGCAGCATAGTATTAGACATGACTAAAGAACCTGAACTCCTTACCGATTACAAAAATCGTGTTATTCCTGCTCTCAAGCAGAAGCATGGTTATAAAAACATCCATCAGATACCAAAAATCTCCAAGGTTGTTATTAACACATGCGTCGCTTCTTCTAACGACGTTAAAGAAGCCCTTGAGATTGCCAAATCGGAATTAGCCACTATCAGCGGCCAAAAGCCAGCTACGACCGTTTCAAAGAAAGCAATTTCAAACTTCAAACTTCGCGAAGATCAACCTATCGGTGCTAAAGTGACGCTTCGCGGTCGTTTGATGTATGAATTTCTTGAGCGTTTGATCAAGACTGCTTTGCCCCGTATTCGCGATTTCCGGGGAGTATCTCCACGCGCTTTCGACGGAAATGGTAATTACACCCTTGGCGTAGCAGATCAATCGATCTTCCCTGAAATTGAGCTTGATCGTATCAAGCGTAATATCGGTTTTGACGTTACATTTGTCACGACAGCGAGCACAAATGCGGAAGCCAAGTCCTTGTTGACCGAACTGGGCATGCCTTTCTCAGACAAGCCGAAGAAGCCAGTTGCTCCTAAGGTCGAAAGCCAAAGCGAAACAGCCTCCTAGAATTACGATATGACTGATCCCATTGCCGATATGTTAACTCGCCTCCGGAATTCGACTTCCGCTGGCAAAGCGGCACTTCTTGTGCCCTATTCTAAACTCAAAAGTGATATCGCTGTTATTCTCAAGAAAGAAGGATACATCAACGATTATGAACTGGAGACCGTTGATGGTCACCAGCAGATCAAAATCACAACGAGATTTGTCAATAAAACCAGCGCTATCACCGGGCTGAAACGTGTAAGCCGACCAGGTCTACGCCGCTATGTGGGTTCCACGGAAATTCCCCGTGTCCTCGGCGGCATGGGCATTGCCGTTCTTTCTACATCACGTGGTGTTCTTTCCGGTCACGAAGCGCGCAAACAAAACGTCGGCGGCGAATTGCTCGCCTACATCTGGTAATCATGTCACGCATAGGAAAAAAAGCTATCCCGATCCCGGCCAAAGTTAAGGTTTCTGTATCCCAAGCTGGATCAGTTACCATCGAAGGGCCAAAAGGTAAACTCGAGTGGACTCTACCCAAGACGATTGCTGCTTCTATCGAAGGCGAGCAATTGTCTGTGACCAGAGCGAATGATCAGCGCGAACAACGTGCCTTGCACGGACTTTCGCGTGCTCTTCTTGCTAATATGGTGACAGGTGTTACTAATGGTTTCAAACGTGAAATGGAGATTCAAGGCGTTGGTTTTAAAGCTAACGTTCAAGGTCAGACTCTCAACCTGAACCTAGGTAAATCCCATCCGATTGTGTTTCATATCCCATCAGAGGTTAAAATCACGGTCGCCGACAATACCAAAATCACAATCGAAGGTATCGACAACCAATTAGTTGGTCAATGTGCCGCCGATATTCGCTCATTCTACCCGCCTGAACCCTACAAGGGCAAAGGTGTTCGCTTTGTCGGCGAACAAGTCCGTCGCAAAGAAGGAAAAACTGTACAGTAAATTATGGCCGCAACTGATAAACGCAAACTCCGTCATGTCCGTCTTCGTAAAACGCTTTCTGGCACGTCTGAACAACCTCGTCTTAGCGTCCACTTTTCGGGGCGTCATATTTCAGCCCAAGTTATTGATGACTTAAGCGGAAAAACTCTGGTTTCAGCCAATACAACTGAAGCTGATCTTCGCGCCAAGCCAGGCACACGAGCCAATGTGGCAACGGCTATTCAACTGGGCAAAATTATTGCTCAGCGTGGATCTGCCAAAAACATAACCAAGGTAGTTTTTGACCGCGGTGGTTTTAAATACCACGGCAAAGTTAAAGCTCTTGCCGATGCCGCCCGTGAAGGTGGTTTTCAATTCTAATTAGATTCCATCATGCCTCCGAAACCAAGAGATAAAAAACAATCCCGTAACGATACTCCGAGGGAGCCAAAAGAAACGACCGAGAAAGTTGTTTTCATTAACCGATGCGCCAAAGTGGTCAAAGGCGGTCGCCGTTTCAGCTTCAGCGCCCTCATTGTTTGTGGAGATCAGAAGGGTAAAGTTGGTGTTGGCTTTGGGAAGGCTAACGAAGTTAGCGAGGCCATTCGTAAAGCCACTGACGCTTCAAAAAAGCGCATGGTAAAGATCGCTGTACAACAAAATACGATCCCTCACATGGTCACTGGTGAGTTTGGTGGAGGACGCGTATTGCTTCGTCCAGCATCACCTGGAACCGGTGTTATTGCTGGTGGTGGAGTACGTGCTGTCCTTGAAGCTGTTGGTATACGTGATGTTTTGGCTAAATCCCTTGGATCTAGCAACCATGCCAATGTGGTTCATGCCACAATCGCCGCCCTCACTCAACTCCGACTTAAAGAAGATGTTTTTCGCCTTCGTGGAAAATCGATTCGTAAATCCGAACCCGCAGTCCAACCTGCAGTAGCCTAATATTTTTGATGAGACTTCATACACTTAAGCCAAACCCTGGTGCCAAGCACCGCCGTAAACGCCTCGGTATCGGCGAAAGCTCAGGAAAAGGTAAAACTTCCGGAAAAGGCCACAAGGGTCAAAAAGCCCGCTCCGGCGGTTCTATCCGTCTCGGATTCGAAGGTGGCCAGATGCCAATCTACCGCCGTCTTCCAAAGCGGGGCTTCAATAATAAAGCATTCAAAACTTTTTACGGTGTTGTCAATCTCGATTCTTTGGAAAAGCATTTTTCCAATGGCGACATAGTCAACGAGGAATCCCTTCGTAAAATCGGTCTCGTTAATGGTCGCTTCGACGGAGTTAAGATCCTTGGACGCGGTGAGATCACAAAATCATTGACACTAGTTGTTGATGAAATAAGTGCTATCGCCCGCGAGAAAATTGAAAAAGCTGGGGGTTCTGTTTCTATTCCTAAATTTGAAGTAGCAAGCTAGTCTTCGGTTTTCTTTTTGAGATGATTAGCGCTTTCGCAAATATATTTAAGATTCCAGAACTTCGTACAAGGGTCCTTTTTACCCTTGTTGCGATTGTTATTATTCGTGCTGGTTCGGCGATAACCACCCCAGGTGTTAACGCTGAAGTCCTCCGACACTGGTTTTTGTCTCAGGCCGATGCAGCTTCTTCTGGTGGAGTGGCTGCTTTATTCAATCTCTTCAGCGGTGGTGCCCTCTCTAATTGTGCCATCTTCTCCCTTGGAGTGATGCCCTTTATCAGTGCATCCATTATGTTGCAATTGCTTACGGCTGTTATTCCCCAATTGGGTAAGTTGGCTCGTGAGGACGGTGGTCGTCAGAAAATCATGCAATATACCCGATATACAACTATCGGTTTGTGCATTTTTCAGGGTTATCTCCTAGCACGTTCGTTTGAGAATCCGCAGTCGAACCCATTCCTTCCAGGAATCATGGACGTTATCAACAAGCTTGGGGTCTCTTTGGTCCCGATGCCAGGGCTTAGCTTTCAAATTCTTACCATTATCACCATGACGGCAGGAACATTGCTGCTCATGTGGTTAGGAGATCAAGTGACCGAGCGTGGCATTGGCAATGGTATGTCCATTATCATTTCAGTTGGTATTCTCGCTCAATTGCCTGCGGGATTGATTCAGGCCTGGCGTACATTTGTTCCAAGTGTGGCTGATGCACAAGCCGCCGTCAATCCAATGGTTTTGGTTCTGATGATTGGATTCTTGGTTTTTGTGATTGCTGGTGTCATTGCAGTTACTCAAGCCCAACGTAAAATCAGTGTTCAGTATGCAAAACGGGTCGTTGGTCGTAAAGTCTATGGCGGTCAGACTCAATACATGCCGCTCAAGATCAATTATGCCGGTGTTATGCCGATTATTTTTGCTCAAGCTATCTTGCTTTTCCCATCTACTATTTTGAATATGGCATTTCCAGGGGTTGCATGGGCTCAAGATTTGACAAATCTGCTGACTTATGGATGGCTTCACTACGCGCTTTATGCCGTCATGATTTTCTTTTTCAGCTATTTTTGGGTCGCCACACAATTTCAGCCCGTTCAAATCGCTGATGATCTTAAAAAACATGGCGGTTTTATCCCTGGCATTCGTCCCGGCAAGCCTACCGCTGATTTTTTAGACTACACCATGACTCGGTTGACATTTGCGGGGGCTATCTTTTTGACCGTTATTGCCGTTCTTCCGCAAATGCTGACCCAAGGGCTTCGCGTTCCTTACATGACTTCCCAATTTTTCGGTGGAACTGGGCTACTCATTATTGTCGGGGTGGTATTAGATACCATGCGCCAGGTTGAAACTCATCTTCTCCAGCGTCATTATGACGGATTTTTACGTAAAGGTCGAATTCGCAGCTCCCAAGAGTCTCGTAGTCGCCTGAGTTCTGGGACTGTCGTCCGAGATCAAACATTGGTATGGATGTATGTTGGGCTAGCAATCCTCACGATTACTGGTGTGACCATCTATCTTGCTACGAACCGTTAGGGGTTGAATTAGTCCATTGAAAATTCGATCACCATATTTTGAACCTTTTGCTGACAGTGATGCCTTTCTCACAGGTTTCGTGTCTTTGAATTCCCCATCGAAAGTTTCAGTATGATCCCAATCAAGCGAGATCATGAGATTGAGAAAATGCGTCGGGCTGGTGAATGTGCCGCTTCTATTCTTTCGGATCTCGCTTCACGTATTGCGCCTGGAGTAACTACCGGTGAGATTGATCACGCCGCTTCCCAACTCATGTCTCAAGCGGGTGTTCGCAGTGCCTTTCTTGGATATAAAAAATTTCCCGGTCACATTTGTATCAGCATTAATGAAGAAATTGTCCACGGTATTGGGAGTTCGCGCCGAATTGCCTACGGAGATGTGGTCAAGATGGACGTGGGAATCATTCGCGATGGGTGGATTGGTGACACGGCCACATCAGTTCCTGTTGGGATCGTTGATCCCGAAACCGAGCGTCTCTTGACTATCACTCAGCAGATTTTGGATGGCGCTGTTTCTCTCGCGCGTCCCGGAAACAGGGTCGGTGACATTTCCAATTACGTGGAGACCGAGGCGGTTAAACATGGTTTTTCTGTGGTTCGCGAGTTTGTGGGACATGGCGTCGGCCGCCAACTTCACGAAGAGCCTCAAGTCCCCAATTTCGGCAAACGCGGATCTGGTCCCAAATTAAAATCTGGTATGACTATAGCCATCGAGCCTATGATCAACATGGGAAAAGCCAAGGTCAAGATTCTTGCCGACAAGTGGACTGCTGTTACTGCCGATGGGCTACCATCAGCCCATTTTGAGCATACCGTTTTAATTACCGACAGCGCTCCAGAAGTATTGACATGTTCAACAAAGACGCTATTGAAGTAAATGGAAAAGTCCTCGAATTACTCCCAAGTTCTATGTTCCGAGTTGAGCTGGAAAATGGTAATCGAGTGCTCGCACATCTTTCTGGGAAAATGCGTCTGTTCTTCATTCGCATTATGCCAGGAGACTTGGTCAAGTTGGAAATGTCGCCCTACGACTTGACCAAAGGCCGAATAACTTACCGACACAAAAACGATCCCTCGATAAATAAACCAAACAAAAGAAAATGAAAGTCCGAACATCTGTAAAAAGATTGTGTGAAGCGTGCAAGATTGTGCGCCGCCAGAACGTCATCCGCGTAGTTTGCAAAAACCCACGCCATAAACAAAAACAGGGTTAATCGAGAATACAACGTTCCCTAAACTTTAAAAAAGAATTACTGAATTATGCCACGATTACTAGGAGTAGACATACCCGGCGACAAACGCATCGAAGCCTCGCTTCCCTACATTTATGGAATGGGACCGAGCAACACCAAAAAAGTTCTCGAGCAAGCGAACATCGATCCTAACGCCCGCGCTAAAGATTTGAGTCCCGAACAAATCAACGCAATCATCCACGCGATCAATGCCAATCAAATTTTGATTGAGGGTGATCTCCGACGAGAGGTTCAAGGAAATCTCAAACGCCTTCAGGCTATCAACTGTTATCGTGGCATTCGCCACCGTCGCGGACTTCCTGTTCGCGGTCAGCGCACGGGCACCAATGCCCGCACTCGCAAAGGCCCTCGCAAAACTGTGGGTGTCCAGCGCAATAAAGATGCCAAGACAGGCAAAGTTTAAATTAAGCACCATTAAAGTATGAGCGAAGAAACCAAGAATGAACCCGCAGAGACGCCAGCCGTCGCCGCCAATGATGAGGCGCCCGTGCAGGTCGCTGCAACGGAAACTCCAGCAACGGAATCTCCAGCTGTGGAAGCTGTATCTGTGGAAGCTGTATCTGTGGAAACTCCAGCAGCGGAAGCCGTAGCCCCTGCCGCTGAAGCGCCGGCTAAAAAAGCAGCAGTAAAAAAAGCCCCAAAAGCTAAAAAAGGTGCAGCAGGAGCGGCCCCAGCGGCTGCGGCAGCACCTATCAGCATCTCACTGGATGATACGATCGAGCCGATCAAGATCGTCAAAGCCAAGGGCAGCAAGGGAGTCATTCAAGGGGTGGCTCACGTTCAAGCGAGTTTTAATAATACGATTGTAAGTATCACGGATCTTCGTGGTGGAGTGATCGGTTGGTCGAGTGCCGGCAAGTGCGGTTTCAAAGGCTCACGTAAAAGCACAGCCTACGCCGCGCAGATGGTTGCTCAAGACGCCTGTCGGCAAGCCATGGGACATGGTCTCAAGGAAGTCGAAGTTCGCGTCAAGGGCCCAGGTGCTGGGCGTGAATCCGCTGTTCGCGCTATGCAGGCTATCGGTCTTGATGTTTCGATGATTCGTGACGTGACCCCGATCCCACACAATGGCTGCCGCCCGCCCAAGCAACGCCGCGTCTGATTTGACGAGCACGTTTCAATTCCTTACTATAAAACCTTAAATTTAAAAAAATGGCACGTTACACCGGACCCAAAACAAAAGTTAGTCGTCGCTACGGAGTTCTCATTCATGGCTCACCGAAAGCTTTCGAAAATAAAAACTATCCTCCAGGTCAGCATGGCCCCAAGGGATCCCGCCGTAAGCAAAGCGATTACTCCATCGCGCTTGCTGAGAAGCAAAAGCTTCGTTTCCAATATGGGGTTTTGGAGCGTCAGTTTCGCCGTTATTTCGCGATCGCCAGCCAGCGCCGTGGCGTAACAGGTGAGATCCTTCTTCAGCTTCTGGAGACACGTTTGGACAATGTCGTTCAGAAGATGGGTTTCTCGAAGACACTTCGTGGTGCTCGCCAGATGGTCAGCCACGGCCACGTCTCCGTGAATGGACGCAAGACCAACGCTTCATCAATGAATCTTAAGCCTGGTGATGCGATCAGCATTAAGGCTTCTGAGAAATCCCAGCGCCTTGGAAAACGTGGTGTTGAGTTGACTCAAATTGCCGTGGTTCCGGATTGGCTTCTTGTGGATAAAGATAATCTGACTGGATCAGTGGTTCGTATTCCTACACGCGAGGAAATCAATCCTATTGTCAACGAGCAGCTCGTTGTTGAGCTTTACGCCCGCTAATACGGAGCAAATAGTTTCCCTGCAAACGAAAAGGCGCGTCCTATCACTAGGGCGCGCTTTTTGTTTTTCAGGTATTCAGAGAGATTATCCCGAAAGCGGATTTTTAGACAGGATGGCAGATTAGCAGCGCCGCGAAGAAGACCCGCTCGGTTAGCGAATATCCCGAGGGAAAGACAAATGTGTAGCCCATGGTGGGCAACCGCAGCGCAGCGGAGCAAAGACTGCCTCAAACCACTGTCCCTCTGAAATTGAACTTTGCAGCGGAAAAGAAGGGGGCATGGCCGTCTCGGCCGTGTGGAGAACGGTCTACTTTCTCGCACCCTGCCCATCGGAATCAAAAGGAGCAGACCGCAGCACAAAAGCAGTGCCTCTGGCTCGGTGAGATGCGCTGTGCCCCCTAGTAAAATCCAAAAGCAAGGGGCTATTGGATGTCGGGTAATTTTTTTGGCGCTACTTTCGAGAGAAGCCTTCGAAGTGTGGCCGCTGGGTTTTGGATTGTCTCCGCAGTGACTGTGAGTGATTTGATTTTTGTGGAAGGGAGGCGGAATTTGAGATCGCGGAAACTTCGCTCCAGAACGGTCATGAGACCCCTTGCGCCGGTTTGCTCGGCCTTGGCTAGCCCAGCTAGTGTCCGAAGCGCCTCAGGCTGAAATTGGAGCTTTATGCCATAGGCGGCAAAAGCACGTTCGTATTGTCTGAGGAGGCTGCTCTCGCTTTTACTCAAGACATGGAAGAGATCGTCTTCGTCTAGAGAATGGCAAGCGACACGAACGGGGAGTCGACCAACAAATTCGGGTTCCAGACCGAAGCGGATGAGGTCTGCCGTGCTCACTTGGGCGTGGCACTTTTCCATTGCAAGGGATTTGTTCTCGAGTCGTTCACGGGTGATTTTCTCGATTCCCACAAATGCTCCACTGACGATGAATAAAATATGTTTAGTGGAGACCGTATCCGGCATTCCGGGTGTGTTACCTCTTGCGGCGGACATGGCGTTTTGGAGCTGTCCGGTCACATCATTAGGGGATACTACAGGCACGTCCCCGTCTTCCATGAGTTTGAGGAGGTTCGTTTGAACTCCTCGGCCCGACACGTCTCGGCCACCGCTTTCGCTGGCTCCACAGGCCAATTTGTCGACTTCATCGAGATAAATGATGCCATGCTCCGCTCTCTTAATATCCCCGCCGGCTCTTCGTATGAGATCACGAACGAGATCGTCCACATCACCTCCCACATACCCGGTCTCGCTGAATTTGGTGGCATCGGCTTTGACAAATGGAACCCCAATCAGGTCGGCGGCGGAGCGGATGAGGTGGGTCTTGCCGACGCCAGTGGGACCCAAAATTAAAACATTTTGTTTTTGATAGAAGGGGGCAGGGTTACCAGCCTGTGTCATTTTGACGTGTTGAAAGTGATCACAGAGTGCCACGCTTAGGACTTTTTTGGCTTCCTGCTGGCCGATTACAAAGCGGTTGAGGTGGCGGGCGATATCGACGGGCTTGAGATGGAATGCAAACTCCTTGGAGGGGGCAGGTTTGCCTCTCATGGTAGCTTTGCTGGTCGAGGTATCTTTCGAGCGGCGGAGACGCTTTGGGACGCCCTGGGTGATCGGGCCTAAGGAATCTGGGTGTCCGGATTTATTCATGTATCAAACTACGAATGTGGATGGAGATTGGAGGCACTCGAGGCACTTTAAAAAGACAGGGCTGAAATCCGTTGGTGTATTCTTTGCCCACGCAGCGATGTGGTCTATTTCAAAAAAGGCTCCGGTTTCGATTTCCATCGGGGCTGGGTGGAATGGCCCATCATGAGTGCCCCGATACAGTTCAATAAATTCCCATCCGGTCGTCTCGGAGGGTGTCAGTCGACCAAATCGCAGGAGGTCAGGCGCGGGAATGCCGAGTTCTTCCTGAAGTTCGCGACGAGCTGCCTGAAGGTAGTCTTCGCCAGAATCGACATGACCCGCAGCGGAAGAGTCCCATAGGCTAGGGTTTCGGTCCTTCCACATGGAACGTTTTTGGAGAAAAAGTTCTCCCTTGGAGTTGAAAAGAAGCATGTGAACAGCACGATGGCGCAAGTTATTCACATGGACCACTTCCCTTGTTTCGGGACGGAGAACGACGTCTTGCTCGTCAACCACATCGAAGAGTTCCTCTCCGTGTTGGGCTTGAGCAGGGGATGTCATTGCAGTCAAAAGCTCCCATTTTTTGAGCGACAGTTCTTCGGCTCGAACAGTGGGAGTGAATCCCAACTTCGCGGACAGTGAATCCCAATCTGGTTTAAGCTCTGGAAGCATTTTACGAAGTTGTTTTCTGCGTTCCGAAAATCCCCGTCGTACGAGGGATTCAAATCGCGATTCATTGAGCTCGCAAACGCTGGCGCCTCCTCGTCTGCGAAGGGTGATCACGGCCGAGTCCACCTTGGGTCTCGGATAGAAAACAGAAGCGGGCAATTTGCGTTCGAATGACACATCCCATCGACGTCCGACACACACGGTCATCGCTCCATACTCTTTCGTTCCACTCTTGGCTCCCAAGCGTTCGGCAAGTTCAAGCTGTAGTGTGAGAGCTAGCATTGATGCTGGTGAGAGGGCGGACGCATATTTTGCAATGAGTGGTGTGGAAATGTAATAAGGCAGATTGCCGATCACCTTCACTGGACCTTGACCCCACAATTTTCGGAGATCAAATTCCAACGCATCCGCGTGGAACACGTGGGTTGTTCCACTCTCGAAAGTTTGTTGCAAGTGCTCGATGAGTCGGTGGTCTTTTTCGATCAGCGTGAGTCGGATATCGGGACGCAGGAGAAAGCAAGTCAACGCACCAAGACCTGGACCGATTTCCACGATGTGATCGCCTGGTTGGATATCGAGAAGATCCACGATTTTCTGGGCGAGATTCTGATCGTATAAAAAATTTTGCCCGAGGGAGCGTGTTGGAGAAGCCTGTAGATTTGTGAGTACCCGTTGGATTTCGCTCAGTGTCATTCCCCTTACGTAATCTTTTTCACAGCCATTCACAAAGCCGTTGTTGATAAACTTCCGTGGTGGGGATTTTATTTCACAAGTTATTCACATCTTTTCCTTCTTGAGCGGAACCCCTAGCGGTGGAATCTTCTAAGTGCCGCCTTCGGGCGCGCGCCAAGCTATGTCCAGCGGATCAACCCAGCAAAAAACCTATCCTCCCATTCGCTCTACTGCAGTGCAGGGTCTTTTGATTCTGGGTGCCATGGTGGCGGTATTTCTCGCTGGCAGTGTGAGACAGGGTGCGACTGGGATTTTTTTTGTGGTGGCCGGAGCGGTGATGGTGTTTCTGGCGCCGAACCGAATTGTGCCCTGGCGGTATTGGATTCTCTGTGGCGGAATCCTGCTTTGCGCATTGAGTTCATTACTTCCGCAGGCTTGGTTTTATACCCCGCCTTGGCGTTTGGGGCTGCAGAATCTCCAAGCATTACCGCCATTGCCTTTGGTTACGATGGTACCGCGTGAGTCCGGTTTTTGGCTCATTATTCTGGCCGCTACATTGTTGATCGGACTTTTTTCTATCGGGCATCCATTGCGTTCGAGTGTGAAAATTTATTTGGCACTTTTGGGAACGCTCGCTTGTGGACTGTATGCGGCCTTGGCTCTTTTTGCAAAAATGACGGGATGGGAATATCCCTTTTTTGACAGAGGAGGGTGGGCTCCACCGGATTTTGGTTTTTTTCCCAATCGTAACCACACGGCATCACTGCTTGTAACTGGTAGCATATTGGCGTTGGGGGTCATTCGGGAAGCTTGGGTCACGAAAAAAACGGGTGTGTTTTTGCTCGCGGCAGGAGCCCTCTCCCTTTGCGTTTACTCGCTGATGTTTCAATCGATGTCACGTGGGGGGGTGGTTTTTCTTCTCGTAGGCGCAGTGATCTGGGTGTTGGCGATGGGAAAAAGTCACCGATCGATTCCCTTAATGGTATCATTTGCGGCCATAGCGATCGCCCTCCTCATTTACTTTTTTACAGGGGAGGGGAGTTCCAAGTGGCGAATCCTTGAAATGGTCGGGATTCAAGGGAAGCAGGTTGAGGTTGGTGCCGCAGAGTCGCCAGTAGCCGAGTTGGCTTTCTCGGATATGAGGTCCAAGATATTTTACGATACAGCGCGGATGATTTGGGATTATCCCTTCACGGGAACGGGGCTCGGATCTTATGCCTACGTCTATCCCTTGTATGCTAAGAAAAGCATAAGGGAGGCTGTAGCTATGCACCCCGAAAGCGATTGGTTGATGATAGCTGCGGAATCAGGTTTGCCTTGCTTGATTTGTGTGGCGCTCCTTTTGGGGGTTTTGCTGAGGGACATGCGTGATTTACGAGGGAGTCCAACGTGGTCATTGCGTTGGGGGATCATCTGTGGGGTATTAGTGGCCATTTTACATGGTCTGGTTGATGTGCCGATTCATCGGATTGAGTTGGGTTGGTGGTTTCTGGTGCTGGCGGGATTGGCTTTTGGATGCCCAACGGCTAACCGAGCCGAGAGAAATGCGCAGTGGGTCGTTCAGCGTGGGATTTTTGCTGTCGGCGGGGGGGCTGTTTTTACAATCGGTGTTCTTTTAATCGGGGCGCAGTGGTTTTCGCTTCCGCCTTTTCCACCTTATCGCGCAGCTGCGGTTCTTCAAGAGATGCGCCAACTCGACTTTGCAGAGAAGAAGAAGGATGCGATCAACTTGGCTCGACTGGAAATCCCACTTTCTCCCATTTCACGTGGACTCTACCGCGAACTAAGTGCTTACCTGCTAAAAAATGGCGGCGATCCCAATGAGGTGGAGGCGATTTTTGCAATCGAACGCGCGTTGAATCCCGTGAGTGCAAAGCTTCCCCATTCACAAGGGAAAGCCTGGCTTGCTAGTGACCCTTTGCGCGCAGCTCCGCTGTGGGGAGAGGCTATCCAAAAGCAGATGCGAATCCATAATGCGGGAGTTTATGCCAACGTCGAAGAGATGTTCGGAAATATGCTAGGGGCAGCCCGAAGTCACCCAGGGCTTGCCACAGCTTTGGGCGCCTATGCTCGCACTTCACCAACCACGTGGCTCATTTGGATTGCCGGCGCCCCCAAGGGCAGTATCGAAGAAGCTTCGAAAGATACTCAATTCCTTGACCAACTCGACCACGGGGAGAAGCGCAAATTTTTGACAACATGGTGGAATGTCGGGGATCGCCAAGCCATGGAATCCTTTCTAGCCGCAAATCTAGGTTGGGCGGAGGCCGCGTGGCCTATTCGAGTTCGACAATGGCTTGACAAAAAGGATTTTCAAGCCGCAGTACTTGCTGTTCAAGAACGATATAAAATCGACCTCAACTTACCGGAACCCAAAGCCTCCGATGACGCTTCGATGAATCTTGCAGAAACAGTTTCATCCCTCGCCCAGCGTGGAAATCTCGTAACTGCACGCCGTATGGTTCAGGAGTCTATTCAAGAACGCGAACCAGAGGGATTCCGATTACAGTGTATCCTTGCCATGGCGAGTCACGATTGGGCCGCTGCGTGGAAGTCGATGGAGGCTTACCTCCGAGAAACGAAAAGAGGCCATTTACCCTAAGGAATTAGGAAAGCTTACGTTCGATGGCCATAAATCCCTTGATCGACGAGGATTCGTCCACCCATGGCTGAAGTTCAATCTGAACGCGGTAAATGCTCATGTCCTTGTGGTAATTCAAAACCTCTGTCACGCAAGGTGTTCCCGTTTGGATAGCTAATCTCAAAATATTGATGCTTTCCTGCGTGGTAGCCGGACCCTGCAAGAAAGTCCCCGG